>NZ_JAUBVX010000001.1:282248-338999 GCF_036706065.1 Microcoleus sp. A2-C3
AATCTAGCCATTCAATACAGTCTAGCCATTTAGTACAGTAATTTTCACACAGAGAGCTTCTGCCAGGAGTTTCCCCCTGAGATTTTGGTCGATCGGATTTGGGTTCATCGTTACCCTCGAAATTGGAGTCTTCACTGCCAGATTCACTGGTAAACCGGGCTTTCAAGATTTGGTTCGCGTGCTTGCAAGCAGCAAACCGGCGGCGCGACGCTTTTATCGCCCCAAATAAGCCAAATTTGGCGATCGCGCCCTTGATATACTGCGAGCAAGACTCCCCCGCGTATAGCACTCGGTGAGCGCAAGAAAACCCTTTTATCGGTGAGATGTGTTTCTGGTATCCGCTAATAGAAGCTACAGCTAATTGTCGGAGGGCTGCATCAAAGATAGGCGTTTGCATTGGTTTCCCATACGTTTAGATATTTCCTTCCTGCTAAAAACTACAACCAACAGCTCAACAATTCCCCGCGCCCCATCCCTCGCGCGATGCCTATTTTCGTATCTAATTGTTAAGCTCTGTTTCATTTCATTTAAATCTCCCATTCTCACCCCACAGCAAAGAAACTCCGTGATACCATCACATCTGACTGGTAAAAACTATAGAAAAAATTGGGGAGAAAAGCTTTGACACTACGGGTTGCAGTTGTTGGATCAGGGCCAGCCGGTTCTTGCGCCGCCGAAACATTGGTAAAAGCAGGCATCGAAACTTATTTATTTGAGCGCAAATTAGACAACGCAAAACCCTGCGGCGGGGCAATTCCCCTGTGCATGGTCGAAGAATTTGACTTGCCGCAAAGTATTATCGATCGCCAAGTCAGAAAAATGAAAATGATTTCCCCCTCCAATGTAGAGGTGGACATCAATATCGAAAACGAACACGAATATATCGGTATGTGCCGCCGGGAAGTCCTCGATGGCTTTTTGCGCGATCGGGCTGCCTCCTTAGGTGCCAAACTGATTAACGGTACCGTTCACACCTTAGACATTCCCACGAACAACACCGACCCCTACATTCTCCACTACGCCGACCACTCCAACGGCACCGCAATGGGAATTCAGAAAACCCTGAAAGTGGATTTGGTAATCGGGGCTGACGGCGCTAACTCCCGCGTCGCGAAGGCGATTGATGCTGGTGACTACAATTATGCGATCGCCTTCCAAGAACGCATCCGCCTCCCAGAAGATAAAATGGCTTACTACGAAGGTCTAGCCGAAATGTACGTCGGCGACGACGTTTCCACCGACTTCTACGCCTGGGTGTTCCCCAAATACGACCACGTAGCCGTCGGTACCGGCACCATGAAAGTCAATCAAGCCAGCATCAAAAAGCTTCAAGCCGGAGTCCGGGCCCGCGCTGCCAAAAAACTCATGGGCGGTGAAATCATTAAAGTGGAAGCCCACCCCATCCCAGAACATCCGCGTCCCCGCCGGGTTGTCGGCCGAGTTGCCCTCATCGGTGATGCTGCCGGTTATGTTACCAAGTCTTCGGGCGAAGGTATCTATTTTGCCGCTAAGTCTGGCCGGATGTGCGCTGAAACTATTGTGGAGATTTCCAATAATGGCGCGCGGATTCCAACGGAACAAGAAATCAAGCTGTATCTGAAGCGGTGGGATAAGGCTTACGGTATTACTTACAAGGTGCTTGACATTTTGCAGCGCGTGTTCTACCGTTCTGATGCTACTCGCGAAGCTTTTGTGGAAATGTGTGCCGATCGCGATGTGCAGAAACTCACATTTGATAGCTACTTGTATAAGACCGTGGTGCCGGCTAATCCCTTCATTCAGATGAAGATTACTGCGAAAACCATTGGTAGCTTGTTGCGCGGTAGTGCTTTAGCTCCTTAATTTTGAGTAGGCTATCGCACTTTGTATAAGAAAGCGGAGATCCCCCTAGCCCCCCTTAAGAAGGGGGGGACATGAGTATTCAGAAAGTTCCGCTTCGATGGGGGGACAGGAATATTCTCAAAGTCCCCCTTCTTAAGGGGGATGGGAGGGGGATCTAGACTCGATGATGAGCGAGATTTATCAAGGCTTTCAGGCTTCAGTTGACACGCATTGAGCAGTGCTGTGTCCCTACAGATAAGCTGCCAAATCTGAAATCCCCCCAAATTTTGAATTTGGAGGGGATTTTAAGCTTTTTTCCGATTTAGGGAAATTGCTTTTTTCGGGTTAGTTTAAGTTCAATTGCACTAAGGTATCGGGGGCGAGGAAGTGGGAAATGTGATAAGCTCGCTCTTCTGTTTTTAGCAGGATTTTTTCGTAGAGGTAGCGCGTAGCTCGATCGCCCAAACTTTCTGCTTGTCCTGCTTGACGGCGCAGTAAACCTATAATAGCTTGTTCTGCTGTCAAATCATGTTCCAGCATTTGGCGGCAGGAATATACGCCGTCGGCTTCTGGCTCAAAACAGCACATCTCGGCTAATTTGCTAAAGCTAGCCGCCGGTATGCCGCCCAACCCGTTCAAGCGTTCGCCCAATTCGTGGACACTATCTTGAGCTTCTCCGTAGCTTTCTTGAAAGAATTGGTGCAAGGAGTAAAATTCTGCCCCTTCCACCACAAAATGATGTTTTTGATATTGCAGGTATAAAGCCTGAAAACTTGCCAGCAGCGCGTTCATCCCTTCACAAATCGGTGCTGTGACTGAATGTTCTAGTAGAACTGGGTTTTCGGCTATGTGACCAAACGGTCTCAATGCACTCTGAATCTCAGCCATGTGTGTTCTCCTTTCAATAGGCAGTTTTGTTGCCAATAGACTCACTCTAGCACCCTAGATTTACCAGTCAAGCAGGGTCGGCCTCGATAGTGGAAGACTTTGTATAGTAGAAAAATTTTTTACAAAATCTATTGAGAATTATTTGCAGTTGCGTTATCCTCTAAAAAGATGCTTGTTCTGAATGCTTCCTGAAAATGGGGTACATCAAGAGCAAAAATTAATGCAAATCATTATTGTTGTTAAAAAAATGAATCCAGCAGATCCAGAATTAGAAGTCTGTGACATCGTGCCAGTCAGTTGGCTAGACAGATGGCAAGTTTACCAACGCTTGCAAGAGCTAGAAATTCCCTGCTGGTGCGGAGTTGATCAACCTTTGCGGGCAAAAATTAGCACGGCTAAACAAGCTGCTCAATTAGCGAGTGTTTTGAGGCAATTGAGCGCTTCACGGGGCGAACTGGTGCATTTGCTGGAGTGCTGCTGGCAAATCGCCTAAAGGCAGTTCGGGAACGGATTATTTAACGGATTTAATGGATGTCACGGATTTAAAGGAGTTATGACAATGTATCAATCTGGTAAGCAACTTTCGGAATTTAGCTTAGAGGGAGAAATCCTCAGCCTGATTATTGAAGATGGTTACAAACTTAAATATTTGCGAATTGGTACGGATCGCGGAGTAGAGTTTCTGGTTAAACTTTGCAAGGAGTTGCGGTCATTTTTAGGGCCCGTTTTGACGACTGGGTTGAGAGTTCAAGTTGCGGGTGAGAAAGAACTCAATTTGAAAAATGGTAAAATAAAACTTAAAGCTCGCAGTCTCAAGCTGGCTCAAGGTAACAACGATCGATCGCCCGAACAGCTCGACTCTACCAGTTTACCTGCTGCGGTATTGACCTTAGATGGCGCGATCCTTTTCCAGGGCTTCGCCAACGATAAAACCGAAGTCAGCACTTGCACAGCAACTCAAACTGTCCAAACTCCGGCTAAAACCAAAACTAAAATATTAGTATGTCAAAAATCTGACTGCCAGAAGCGGGGCAGCGCAGCAGTCTGTAAAGCTTTAGAAACTGCTTTGAATGCGCGGGGTTTAGAAGGGCAAGTGACTGTTCAGGGAACCGGATGTCTCAAACAGTGCAAAGCCGGGCCAAATATGGTTTTGATGCCGGACAAAACTCGCTACAGTCGCATCAAACCTGCTGAAATTCCAGCAATGATTGACAAACATTTTGCGGTTATTGAAAAAGCTTAGCCGATCGCACGGCATGAGAGAGTCGAAGAGTTTGAGGGAAGCATCTCAATAAGTGCAAAAAGCATTTTTTTGGAGTGCGAGCTTAAGAGCTCGCGAGCTAGATAAGGCACGCGAGCTCTTAAGCTCGCACTAGATAAGCTGGCGTGCGCGCTCGATGCTCGCACTAAATAAGCTGGCGCGCTCGATGCTCCCAGTGGGAGAGTGTGGGCATTTTTCTGCTTATTCCCTCTTCCCTCTTCCCTCTTTCCTCTTCCCTCTTCCCTCTTCCCTCTTCCTTCTTCCCTCTTCCTTCTTCCTTCTTCCTTCTTCCTTCTGACTAGGGGTTTCTTTTGGAGAATCTATCAGGATAGACTGTATGTGAGACCCTGTGACTATTGGGATAAAAAGCCATGTCAGAAGCTGATCTTCGAGCCAGTCAGCACCAATCGCACCCTGCTGTTCGAGCCGATGAACCATTGCAGTCAAATTTTGCTGCTGCTGGGGGTTTTGAGCCGATCGCGCCCCCTGCGACAGAAACTCCCGCAAGGGTTCCCCAACAGCCAGAAGAAGACTGGCAAACAGTAGATTTTCCCAACGCGCTCAGCGTAGATGCAATTCCCACAACAACCTCCGCCAACAATTTGCAATCTCAGACACAGCCGCCAGAGCCGGGATCGCCGACGATTTCAAACAATCTCAAAAATCTGCTTGGCAATGCCGAACAGCATCAGGGACAAGGCTCTACCCCAGTCACCCTCATGCAAGCGCTGCACGAATGCAACCGCGACCTTTTGCAGCGCATCGCCCAGCTAGAAACAGCGCTCGAAGAGTCCCAAAAAAACTGGCAGCATCGCGAAGCCTTGCTAGAAAAGCAGACTGCTGAACTCGAAAACACTCAAGAACAATTGACGCGGCTGTTTGGCAAAGTGGAAGTTTCCCATCAAACCCTCCAAAGTCAAGAAATTTTAGTGGAGAGTTTAAGAAGTAAGTTAGCAACCAGCCAAACCAGGCTAGCGATTGTGGAGCGAGAATGTGCGTCTACTGTGCAGCGCTACAACGAACAGTTTCATCAGCTAGTAGCCACAGAAAATGTTTGCAAGGAATTGCGATCGCGCTTGCACCGCCAGCAGCGCCACACTCTGCAATTCAAAGCTGCCTTGGAAAAAAGTCTGGAGATGCCACAGAAGTCTCCAATTATTGAGCCACCTGACGATGCGGAGGATAGCGCCCACAAGCAATTAGAATCCTTGCTTGCGGTGGTCAAAAGCTCTCAGGTTCCGCTGCCGCCAGCCTTCAACGCTGCCCCTGTCAAACCTTGGTCAGAGTCCGAAGAGCATCCAGAGGTAGCGCTTGCTGAATATGCGATCGACCCTGAATCGATCGCCAATCTGGAACTTAACCAATTAGCCCAAGCATCCGGCATTCAATTGGAGAGCGAAACCTACCGCACTCAGGAGGCTGCAACTGACTCGGCGGTTGCGGTTGCAGAACCTCAATTACCTATGGCTGAGCCTGAACCGGAAACTGCTGCTGCCAAATTAGGCAGCCCAGAATTGGCCAAGGCGGTTCCAATTTTGAATTCAGTGGAAACCTTTGGCCTTCAAGAAGCGCGATCGAGTGAAGCCATACCTACAGCAATCGCACAACCCGATTGGCTGGCCTTGATTGCTAGTCCGCTACGGCCTTATAAAAAACCTCGATCGTTAGCTGAAATTGAATTGCCTAGTTTTCGATAGGTTGACAGTTGACAGTTGACAGTTGACAGTTGAGGGCGACCTCTCCCGGTCAGGAAGAGGATTGGAGTAATGAATCATCTTCTTTTAATTTCTCCCGATCAGGGTTCCGGCGTTCAAGCCATTCTTTATGGTAATTGGTAATTGGTAATTGCTCAAAATTATCAATTACCAAAAAGACAGCTAATTGGGTTTCAGCTTGGGATAAGTCGGTAAAAGTCTCCTATCCAGTTTACTTTTAAGAGAACTGATTGATGACTACATTTGTCAAACTTAAAATCGCTTTAGAAGAGTTCCTGAAACTTCCAGAAACCGAACCTACCTCAGATTTTATCGATGGAGAAATCATTCAAAAAACCATACCTCAAGGCGAACATAGCAGATTACAGAGTAAATTTTGTGCTGTCATTAATCAGATAGTAGAAACACCAAAAAATGCTTATTCTTTTCCAGAGTTGCGCTGTACTTTTGGGGGTGCATCAATTGTCCCAGATATCGCCGTATTCCGATGGGCAAGGATTCCCATACAGTCATCGTGGAGAATTGCTAACCGCTTTGACATTCATCCAGACTGGTCAATTGAAATTCTATCTCCAGAACAAAGCCAAACCAAAGTCCTGAGTAAATTACTGCATTGTTCACGAAATGGCACAGAATTGGGGTGGTTGATGTATCCAGAGGAAGAAAGTATTTTGGCCGTGTTTCCCGGACAAAAGGTGGAACTATACAAAGGCACTGCTCAATTGCCCATACTCAGTGGAATCGAATTAGAATTGACCGTGGAAACAGTTTTTAGTTGGTTGAGTTTTAGATAATACGGCGGTTGAAACCGCATCTACAAAAATGATGTCCGCACTTTGACAAGCTCAGCGACCACCTCCGCGGTGTCGAGAAAATAATGTCAAACGTAATTGTAACCGCCTGTTCTTCAACCCTTGGCAATGCGGGTGAGAGTTTGTATAGCCGCCGTTTCAACCGCCCGGTCTTCTATTTTCTACCCTTTCCCATGCCGTAGGTAAGAGCATAGCTGGTAGCCAACAGCCACAGCCACACAGCCGGATAGCGCGGCTCTAACCAAGGCTGTATTTTGCGGGCGAAACTGGGAAGCCATCCGAATAGGAAACTCGCCAAAGCCAAGAGAGTAAAAGTCAAGTAACTCCCCAACCAGCGCCAAATATCGCGCAAGGTGACAAAATCTAAAATCCACAACAGGAGAGAAGGATTTTTTCTGGCTGCTTTAATTGCCAATTGATTGAAAGTTAACCAGTCGGCTCTGTCTTTAATAAAAGTTTCCGCGACGGTGAGTTCTTGTTCTGCCAAAAGACCGAAAAAGGTATTGAGCATTGAATTAATTCTTTGGGGTGGCAAAGTTCGCCCCGTCGGCACCATCATGCCTTTGGAAAACAGCCAAGTTACTGATATATTGCTCTGGTAGGCACGAATTTGGTTTAAGTGTTTGGCACTTAATAAATTGTGCTTTAAAGCTGTATCCAATAAATCTGTTAATCGAAAAAGATTGCGGATGAGAGAGCCGAAACCGGTGAATACTAAGGGAGATTGCAAAGATGCTGCATCGCCGATCGCAATTAGGCGATCGACAGCCACGGCCCGATCGCTGCTGCTGGTGCTAAAATGGCCCGGAATATAACCAAAAGTAGTTTTTTTCCAGATTAATTTATTGACATCGCAGCGGCGGTACTCCGGCAAAATTGCGAAAAAATCCTCGTACAGTTCCAGCAAAGAACCGGGATTCTCGGCATTTACTTGGTGATAGTGAAAGAGATAAACTGTGAGTTCTCCACCAGCGCCGGGAAATAACTCCCAAATCAGTTGGCGGCCGCGGGAAATATCGCCGTGACTCCAGAGAACGTCGCCGTAATCGGAATCCCAAACTCCCGGCTCCATTCCTCCGTCAATGACTCCTCCCACCGTCGGACAAACGCTGTCAAAAGCCCGTCCTTCGTTCAATTGCCAAGCTATGGGAGAAGCCGAACCCATTGCATCGACGAGCAAACGTCCGCTGACAGTGCGATCGGTTTTTGTCGGCAAGTGGCAGCTCTGAACTATAACTTTTTCAGCTTCAATATCGGCTCTGATAAACTCAGTTTCGTCCCAGATTTCGCCGCCAGCTTCTGTGAGTTTAACTCCCGCCAAATACACCAGTTTATCGCTGTCCAAAGCTATATTCAACACCTTCGGCACGTGCAGAATTTCCGCTTTAGCAATGGGCGGATTGTTAGCATCAAAAAACTTGCAGTAGCCATCTTTGTATTCTCGCGCAATCAAAGTTTCGATTTCTGCTGCCGTAAATAAACCCAAATCAACTAAGCTTTGCATTTCGTCTCGCGAAATATTCCACTCGCGATTCATCTTCCCGAAAGGCATTCGTTCCAGCAACAGCACTCGGTAGCCCAATCTCGCCATGACTGCGGCGTGAATCACTCCTAATGCTCCGCCGATATAAATTAAATCGTAAACAGTCTCGCCAGCATCCGACAAAACAGTGCCTGCTTTCTTCTCCCCTCTTCCTTCTTCCTTCTTCCCTCTTCCTTCTTCCTTCTCTTCTTCTTTCAAAAACACGACTTGTTTTGGCTTTTGAGGATTGCGAGTGTTTTCGCGCCAACGCTGCTCCCACCAGTAAACGCGCTGCAAGTCGTATTCGCCTTTGGGCATTTTTTGGAAGTATTTGACGGTGAGAGGGTAATAGGGGGCAAGAGCTTCAAAAATTGACTGTTTGGAGAGGTCTATGGTGGGGGGTTCTGGGTAGCGATCGGGAAACTTGTTTCTGACAGCCAGATTTAGAGCTTGCAGGAACTGTTTTTCTCCAGGCGGCGCGTCTTCTAGACGAAAGACTTTTAAATAAGTTGTGCGCTGTACTGACCAGACAAAGGTGGAAAGTTCTGTGCGCCAATTGTGGTTTTCTGAATTGGTATCAGCGAGGGTCGGTTTTGGATTAGCATTTTGAGTTCCAGATTTGACTAACTCCGCTGTTGTTGCGTTGGAAAGCAGGCGAAAACCGTCAGGAGTAATAATTTTTTCTCCGATTCCGGGGTCGAATTCGTGCTGCAACCAGGTGCAGACTGCTGCTGTATCCGGTGTGGGGACTTCTAGATAAAGAATTTCTTGCATGATGGGGAGTTCAATTCTGAATAAATTAATAAAGATGGGGGAGTTGACAAGGGAGCAAAGTAGGCTATACTCCCGAATACTTATTCAGTTTTAAATAAGTTTACAATGTTCTCAGATTTTTAGCTTTTCGATCGCCTTAGCTCTTCGTTGACCCGCTGCGGGTCAGTATCTACTTTTTTCGGTATGCAATCTCATGAATTATCCCATTCCTACGAATCCTCAAGAAATGATTGCTTTGCGACAGCAGCCGCTGAATGAAGAATTGGTGGCGTCGGCGATCGCGGGTGTGATTCAAATAGCTCGATCGCGCTCTCAGTCTTTAGACGAGTTAAAGGCTGAGGTACTCGCCGACGACAATTTGCTCGATTTTACTCAACGGCTCTGGCTGAGCGAGATTGTAGCTCAAGCTTGGGAAAATTTGCCCTGATCGTGATCAAAATCCGAACAAGACACCGCGGTGAAAATTATCGCTCTTCTTAAGTCCGCGCAGGCGGACTTCGTTTGTGTAGTCGCGAATTCCATTCGCCGTCCGATCTTTTTCTACTATTTTCAAATATTGTTATTATTTTAACCAAAGCACAGGGGATTTAAGCCCCCACCTTTAGGTGGATTGTTTTTAGGCTGGGGATTTAAGCCCCAGCCTAAAAACTTCGCTGTCAACTGTCAACTGTCAACTGTCAACTGTTAAACTATCTGCATATCCATACCCAAGAAACCGGGTTTTTACTTAATTCAAGGCTGAGATACATGATTTTCGGAACCCGGTTTCTGACTGCTTGAATTGATAGGTTGCGAAGGAATAAATAAGGTTATCGCAATTCAACTTCTCGCTTAACTTCTGTTAAAACTCGATCGCCCCGCGTCAACCGATATTCTGCGCGCCACACTCCCGGAGTCAGAGGAGAATTTGTACTGTTTCTTTTGCCGATATAACCCAACCAAGTGCGGCTGGGGGCTTTAATTTCATTGGTTTGGTCAGCGATGGTTTGGCCGTTTGGTGCAAATAATTTGTATTGTTCGCGATCGCCCTTAAGGACTCCGTAACTCTGCACCCAAAACAACAAAGCTGGACTATTTACAGGTAGTTGAGTCTCAGAAAATTGTCCGGCCCAGACGGTGTTCTCGTCAGGTGCCTTGTTGGCAAAACCGGCGCGTATTAAACCTGTAGAAACATAGTCGATCGGCTGATCCCAAATTGGATTGCGGGCGGTGTTGCAGCCCAATTTGGCATCGGGCCCGACAAACGGATCTACGGGCTTACCTTGATAGCGAAAAGTGACGTGTACGTGAGGAAAAGACGCCTGGCCGGAGTTGCCCACCATGCCCAAAACTGTGCCTTTTTGTACCTGCATTCCCGGCTTGACAACAATGCTGTTTTGGCGGAGGTGGCAATATTGGGCTTCCCAACCGCCACCGTGATCGATTACCATGCCGTTGCCACATTCTGTACCTGCGACGTTGGCTTTGTCTGTCTGGTTTTGCAAACGTCGATCGACTACACCATCTCGCACTCGCAAAACTTTGCCCGCTGCGGATGCGATAACTGGAACGCCTTTTGCCATTGCTTTGGCGTCGGGAATGGCGAAATCTATGCCGTCGTGCCCGTCGTAGGTTTGCCGCCCGCAGCCGAAATCGACGGCGGCTGGGCTGGGATCGCGATCGAAATAGTGCATGATAAAACAGTCTTTGCCTAGGGTACAGGCGATCGGCTTACCGAATTGCCCGCTGGGTTTTTGGGCTACTGCGGTTGAAACGAGGCGCTGGGCGATCGTGTTGGCTTGGGCGATCGGCGCATTGACTGAGCTGTTGGTAGCACAGGCAGCCGTACTTGTCAACCCCACGGTTAACAAAATTGCAGAAAAGTGTTTTTTTGATATGATAGTCATTCGTCGGTGGGAGATAAAATTTGAGGAATGAAGTCAGTTAACAGTTGACAGTTGACAGTTGACAGTTGACAGTTGACAGTTGACAGTTAACAGTTAACTGTTGACAGCTTGCCTAGATATGGAAGTCCGAGGATTGAAGCAATGAATAGTCTTCTTTTAATTTCTCCTTCAAAGGGTTCCGGCTTTAAACCAATTCCTTCAGGTCAAAAATCAATCAATCATTCAAAATATAGTTGGCTCAATCATCTAGACGATCGATAAGGCGTTTTAGTTTCCCATATTTATTGTAAACTGTCGCGTCTTTTATTTATAATAAACTGTTTATTGAGACTTTTGTAGAGCGGAATTTCTGCCCGCTAGAGAGGTTAAATTGCAAAAGCAAAACAGCTTGATCTTCTCAGTTTTTACTGCTTAATTGGTTAAAAAATGCTCTCTAAAATTCGATCGCTCATTTCGATAATTCGGCTTGGCGGCCTTGCGGTTGCTGCTTTGGCGATGTGGGCATTTGCCACCATTGCCGAAGAGGTTTTGGAAAAGGAAACCTACGCTTTCGATAAATCTATCTTACTATATCTGAGGAGCCTGCACACTCCGGTGCGCGATCGCCTCATGCTCGGCTTGACATTTTTGGGAGAACCCAATCTGCTGCTAATGCTGAGCGTGAGTTTGGGTATTATATTGTGGGTACGCAAACATCGCTCCGAAGCCACAACTATTGCAGTTACAGGCGTGGGAGGCCTGGGTTTAAATTTACTATTGAAACAACTGTTTGCGCGCGATCGACCTCAACTTTGGGAGCGCACGGTTGACGTAAAATTTTACAGTTTTCCTAGCGGACACGCGATGATTTCAATGATTATTTACGGTTTGCTAGGATATTTATTGGGTTCGCGCTTTCCCAAGCAGCGCTGGTTGATTTACAGCTTGACTGTGGTATTAATTGCTGCTATTGGTTTGAGCCGGCTTTATCTCGGAGTTCACTGGCCTACTGATGTGATTGCCGGTTATATTGCTGGTTTTATATGGCTGCTTGCCTGTATTTTTAGTTTACAAGTATGGAAGGAATTTCATGATTCTCGTGCTGTTCCTGAAGAGAACTTTTTGTCGCCCGATCGCTCAAATGACTGTTGAATGATATTATGTCCGCTGGCATCAATATCTAGCCGGGGCGGGTTTATTTATCCCTTAATTTAGTTTCAAATATTTAGAAAAAAATCTTGAAACAAAGTTACCGGATATGACAACTTACAACTGACAACTGACTACTGACTAACAACTGTTTGCTTTTGGGTAAAACACATCGCAATCCCTTTTTCGTAGTAAGCAGCCTCGTTAATAAAAATTGGATAAACAATCGATTTGTCTTCATACAAGACTGACTCACCATCAAAGGTCAAAAACATCGGATCGCCAGGATTTAGGGCTTCATAATCTCTGGATTGTAGCTGAGGATGAATCATTGCCTGAATTTCTCCAGACTTGTTTCTGGGATAGTCGATCGCCCCAATGGTATGATAAACAGTCAGGGGATTGGTTGCAACTGGCATAGTGCCTTGATTGTAGCTTTCTACGCCGTCTAAAATTGTGCCGACAACTTGCTCGGTTTGCTGAAACAAAGAGGCATCCAATACGCCTTGTGGCACTGCACCAACCTCTAGCGTACCGCCTAACTCGGAGAGCGATCGCAGCAAAGGACTATCATAATTGTTAGTTGCCGAAACCAGCAGCTTGAGGTGGGGATAGACAGAGGTTAAATAAGCTGCTAGTTGCAGGTTAAAAGGATGCTGGCTGGCGAGAATAAATGTTAGCCCCATATTGGATGTGGTGCTGTGCAAATCGATAATTAAGTTTTGCTGCGGAGTATTTTTTGAGCTAAAAATGTGGTAGATTTCTTTTGCCCGCTGCGCTTCATAGGTGGAGAGGTGGGGATTTTGTAAATCTTGCTGTCGAAAGCAGCGGTTGAGGTCGATATCGATGTAGCGTGTCCCGATTTCGCAGGCTTGGGGATTGGCTAGCAGGGCGATTGTTTCAAAAGTCGATCGCCAAATTGACTCTGGCGCGCGATCGAACTTCTTCACAAGGTATACTCCTGTGAGTTCGTTTCCGTGGGTTCCTCCCACTATGGCAACACGTTTAATTTGATTCATAAACAAATAACTTCCTATGCCAAGGGTAGCATCATTTGTCATCAGTTGGTAACAAAGACCTCAGAAACCGGGTTTCTCTCTATATTTTTCGTCACCCAACCAAAGACTCGTAGAAATCCGGTTTCTTGGCTTATTTCTAGTTACTTGAGTCAAAAGTTCGATCGCGAATCTATCCCCAAACTTCATCGGGATTTAAACCTAGTTCATGTACTTGATATTTTTCCCGAAATGCACTGAGAGATTCTCCAAAGCTAAGTTCGAGATGCTGCGGTTGTTTGCGGCGTTGAATGTATTCGCGCAAGGCGATTTCAACTAGGGTTTCGATCGCAATTTCTTCCTTAAGTGCGATCGCCTCTTGCAGTAGTGCTGTATCCACATTTAGGCTTGTTACCATTGGCTTTCCTTTGTTAACTGAGATTCTATCATAAATGCAATCACCAGATAACAGAGATTACACCTGAATCGGTAATATTTCGTTCTACAATCCATGCAGCTTCAGCGAGGGCGATAGCAGGTAGAACAAGCTGACTGGTCACATTCGAGAGAATTGCTTGGGCTTGAGTCCCCAATCTTTGATTTCCTTCCAGAAACCAGATTAGCGCGTGGGTATCGATGACATATTTCATCGGCATCTATGACCAATCTAATTCATCGTCAGTAGCTAATAATCCTAGTTTAACAAATCTTCGCCGAAAACACAAAATTTTGATATAATAGTTGGAGCGATCGCCATTCCATCTTCTGTAAATTACTGGCTATGAACATTCAGTTGGTTGACTCCTTAATTCAAGTCATTGAGTCGCTGACACTTGAAGAGAGTTTGCTCTTTCAAGAAAAACTCTCGGCTAAGGCGATTCAGAGTACACCTGGAGTGTGTGGAGGAAATGCCAGGATTCGCAATACCCGCATTCCGGTTTGGACGCTGGTTTCGCTTCACCAACAGGGCGCTGATGACGCTGAGTTACTAAGGAATTATCCAGGTTTGTCGGGTTTCGATTTAGATAATACTTGGCGTTATTACGATCGCCACCGCGAACAAATCGATCGCATTATTGTCGATAGTCAAACCGATGAAGCAGTTTAAGAAAACCAGTTTTCGATGGGCAAGTCTTGAAGATTTGCATAATCAGCAATATTTTGTGTCACCAAAATCAGATTGTTGACTTTACTAATTAATTAATTTGTCGTATTCTGAGTGAGTACCAATCCAGAACCAGAGAATTCCTTGTTTAACTTCTATACCCAAAGCCCGATGACTTTTGCCAGCCCGAACTGACCAGTATTCACCAACTTTTTTAAAGTGTAAAGATGGATGACTGGGATCGACTTTGAGAAGTTCGTAGGCGCGATCGGCGGTGGATTGCACATTGTCTGGCAGTGCAGCATAGCAACTCCAAAAACGGCGGGTGGTATAGTGCATTAGATTGCCCGGTATTGCCCTTCTTCAAAGTCAGCTAGTGCTTCTTGTGCTAGAGTGTCGAGTTTACCACCAAGGATGTCTTGTTCGAGCTGTTCGCTCCAGCGTTCATAATCTAAATCTAGCAGCCATTGCACCAGTTTTTGATAGTCGCTGGGAGGCAGTTTGAGGATTGCGGATTCGATTTGCTCAATCGTTGACATAGAATCTGTAGGTTTGGGTTGCTTACTTATTATAGCTTTCTGGCTTTCCCCATCAAGCAAAAAATTCGATATTTATCGTCACCCAACCAAAAAACTCGTAGAAACCCGGTTTTTCGCCCCAGGCAAAAATCTCAGAAACCGGGTTTCTCTCGATATTTATCGTCACCCAACCAAAAACTCGTAGAAACCCGGTTTCTTGGCCTCGATGCGGTTTCTCGCCTCCACAATCGCGCGTCATCTTTCCCGGATCGCCAAAATCTCTGTCAGAATAGAAACAAGATGGCGGGGAAACACACGGGGAAATAAAGGGCATGACGCGAGAAGAAGCAGTGCGACGAATTCACCGGGCGGCTGAGGAAAATTTGACCCAATTGGATTTGGCGGGGCTGGAGTTGGAGGAATTACCGCCGGAGATTGGCAAGTGCACGCAGCTTGAGACGTTGGTGTTGGGGAAGGTGGAAAGCTGGATGTGGTCTAATAATGGTAAAACGACTCTGACGCTAATCACCAATCAATTAAGAACACTGCCAGAGGAATTACGATCGCTCTTAAATTTGCGATCGATCAATCTCAGCGGCAATCCATTCGGAACGATACCAGAATTGCTACGGGAAATGAAGCAATTAGAGATTTTAAATTTAACCAGTATTGGTTTAACAGACATTTCCAAGGATATCGATCAACTGTTCAATCTGACAGAGCTTGTCTTCCAGGACAATCAAATAACTCAAATCCCAGATGCGTTAGCAAAGCTTTGCGAAGCACTCGCCCAACTGTCCTATCTGACAAAGCTGGATCTTAGTTACAATCAGATAGCCCAAATTCCAGATACGATCGGTCAACTTTCCAAAATCAGAGAACTTGACCTAAGTCATAATCAGATTAATGAAATCCCAGATACGCTCGACCAATTGCCCAATCTGAAAAAGCTTAACCTCGGTGGAAATCAACTTGCACAAATCCCAGATGAGTTAGTAAAGCTTTGCGCAGCACTCGTGCAACTGCCAAATCTGTTAGAGCTTGATCTCAGTTTAAATCAGATTATATCCATCCCAGAAGTCATCGGTCAACTATCGAATCTGACAGACATTGACCTCAGAAGCAATCAGATTATATCCATCCCAGAAGTCATCGGTCAACTATCGAATCTGACACGGCTTCGCCTCAGTTACAATCAGATTACATCCATCCCAGAAGTCATCGGTCAACTGTGGAATCTGACAGAGATTGACCTCAGTTACAATCAGATTATATCCATCCCAGCAGTCATCGGTCAACTATCGAATCTGACACGGATTCGCCTCAGAAACAATCAGATTACATCCATCCCAGAAGTCATCGGCCAACTGTCGAATCTGACACAGCTTCACCTCGATTTAAATCTGATTACATCCATCCCAGAAGTCATCGGTCAACTATCGAATCTGACACATCTTTATCTCAGTAACAATCAAATTACCCAAATCCCAAAGGATCTCGGGCGACTGTCGAATCTGAAACAGCTTGGCCTCAGTAGCAATCTGATTACCTCCATCCCAGAGGAGCTCGCCCAACTGTCGAATCTGACACTGCTTGACCTCAGAAACAATCAGATTACAGTCATCCCAGAGGCGATCGCCCAATTATCGAATCTGACGGAACTTAACCTCGGTAGCAATCGGATTACAGCAATCCCAGAATGCTTAGAAACCCTGCCAAAACTTGAAAAACTCGACCTCCGCCGCAATCCCCTACCCATTTCTCCAGAAATCCTAGGGCCAGCCAACGAGAGGGAAGATCCCGGTACTCCCGCCGCCATTTTCAACTATCTCCAAAAACTCCGCAGTGGCGAAGTCCGCCCCCTCAACGAAGCCAAAGTCCTCCTAGTCGGGCAAGGTAGCGTCGGCAAAACCTCCCTAATTAACCGCCTGATCCGCGACAAATACAACCGCAACGAATCCCAAACCGACGGACTAAACATCACAGACTGGCAAATTACAGTCAACACCAAATCCGTCAAACTCAACGTCTGGGACTTCGGCGGACAAGAAATCTACCACGCCACCCACCAATTTTTCCTTACCAAACGCAGCCTCTACGTGCTCGTATGCAACTGTCGCATCAGCGAAGACGAAAACCGCCTCGAATACTGGTTGAAACTGATCGAAAGCTTCGGCGACGCATCCCCCGTCATCATCGTCGGCAACAAGTGCGACGAACAACCCCTCGATCTCAACCGCAAAGCCTTGCGCGACAAATATCCCAACATTAAAGCCATCCTCGAAACCTCCTGCGAAAGCGCAAAGGGAATCGAGGAACTCCGCAGCGCCATCCACACCGAAATCTCCGAACTCAAAGAAGTTTACGATCTTTTGCCGCTAAGCTGGTTTCAAGTCAAACAGAGTCTGGAAACGCTTGACAAAGACTTCATCAATATGAGTGAATACGCCAGTATTTGCGGCAAACAAAACATCTGGGAAGAAACCGACAAAACCCAATTGCTGGAACTGCTGCACAACCTGGGCATTGTCCTCAACTTCCGCGAACACCCCATCCTGCAATCCACCAACATCCTCAACCCTCACTGGGTGACAGAAGGAATTTATGCCCTCCTCAGCGACGAACATCTCAAAGTCAATACTAAAGGCATTCTCACCCACGACGACCTCAGCCGCATCCTAGACTCACATAAATATCCCCGCCACCGTTACAACTGCCTCACTGAGTTGATGCAGGAATTTCAACTCTGCTTTCCCGTCAGCAATTGCCCCGCGCCGACTTTCCTGATCCCCGGCATCTTGCCGAAAGAACAACCGGAAAACACCGAACTCGAAGGCGAAACTCTGGAATTTCAATACCACTACGACATCCTCCCCGACAGCATCGTCTCGCGCTTCATTGTCCTCACCCACGACAAAATCCACGACAAAATCCACTGGCGGACTGGCGTAATGCTGGCCTACTGCGAACGCGCTGATGTCTGCAACATCGCCCGGATCAAATCTGACCCGAAAGATCGAAAAATCTTTATTTCTGTTAGCGGGCGGGAATCGACGCGGCGTTCTTTTCTCACGATAATTCGCGATATGTTTAGCAAAATCCACAATTCTTTTGCGAATCTGGAAGTGAGTCAATGGGTTCCTGTTCCCGGACATCCCGATGCCGATCCGCTGGATTACGAGGAATTGCTGGGATTGGAGGATATGGGCGAGAATACTGTGCGCGTCGGTAAACTTAAGCTGAAACTGGATTTGCGGCAGTTGCTGGATGGCTATGATGCGATCGAGGTTCGGCGCCGAAAGCAAATGGGCGGCGAAGAAATGGAAAAATACGGAAGAGAATATGGCGACCTTGTAGATGCTTCTAATTCTCAGCAAATTGTGTACAACGTTCACTTAGGTAATAACAAAATGACTCAAGATTCTCCCCAAAACAACAACTTGCAAGGTGCACAAATCGGCAGCGTCGCTATTGCTAAGGAAGTAAAAGACAACGCCAAACAAACAGCCTCTGGCGGCATTCAAATCAATAACGCGAATACCGCTGAAATTCTACAACTGATTTTATCGATGCGCGAAACCGCAGCGCAGTTTCCCGAAGACATCCGCGATGGGATAATTCTGGATATTGAAGCTGTGGAAGCGGAAATCAAGAAACCGGAGAAGGAACGGGACAATACCAGATTAAAGACAATATTAAAACGTATTGTAACGACGGGTATTGCGATCGGCGTTGGTGTCGCTGGCGTGACTGATTTTGCTAATACGGCGATCGATGTCGCTCAAAAAGTTGGTGTCAAAATCGAGCTACCGTCAGGACGTTAAATTAGATCCAAATCCCTGATTTCCTCGGTTTCTTGGCCTCGATGCGAAAATCTCAGAAACCGGGTTTCTCTCTATATTTCTCGTCACCCAACCAAAGACTCGTAGAAACCCGGTTTCTTGGCCTCAATGCGTAAACCTCGGTTTCTTGGCCCCATGCGAAAATCTCAGAAACCGGGTTTCTCTCTATATTTCTCGTCATCCAACCAAAGACTCGTAGAAACCCGGTTTCTTGGCCCCGATTGGTACTTCTCTCCGGTCAATTACTGCGATCGCCCTTATTGCCCGCGTTGTCTTCCGACATGATACGATCTAAAATTAAGGTAGATCGGGCGATCGCCCCCACAGCCAAAATCCCGGTATTGCCATGCGTAAAGTTGTACTCTTCATTGCATCTAGTTTAGACGGTTACATCGCGCGATCGAATGGCGAAATTGACTGGCTGTATACAGACCAAAATTACGGTTATACTAAATTCTTAGATAGCATCGATACAGTCCTCATGGGTCGCAAAACCTACGAACAAGTTCTAACTTTTGGCGAGTATCCCTACCAAGAAAAAAAAAGTTATGTTTTTACCAAAAATGTAGATTTTTCAGCAACTTCTGATGTGGAAGTCGTAACACAATTAGAGAGCTTTGTCAATGATTTGCGCTTGCTTGAGGGCAAAAATATTTGGTTAGTGGGAGGATCTCTGCTAATTCGCGATTTCCTGAACAACAATCTTGTAAATGAGCTAATTCTATCGGTACACCCGCTGATTTTGGGCGAGGGAATTCCTTTATTTGCTAATCCCAATACTACAGCTTTGCAACTAACTGGATGTCAGACTTACAGTTCGGGTATGGTTCAGCTATCCTATGATGTGGCGGCTTGAGGGCGCGTTTTGTTGTTAAGCGGATGATGAAATATTTTTGCTGTTGGTTGCTATTAATCTCTTTTTTCTGCGCCGCGCTGCCGGCTGAGGCTTCTGTTTGCCGAAATTATCAAGGGCGCGAGATTTGCATTGTCGATATCAAACGCAGTGCGAAAAATTATTGGGAATACAGGGTGATTCTGAGTGTTGATGGAGTCAAACAGCCTCTGGAAATCTATAATTGTCGCGATCGCACTACAGTTAAGCAAGATGGCACTGTTTTGGCGTTTGGACAAAACAACCCTGGTGAAATCGTCTGCCATTTTTTTAAGAAATAGCATATTCGGGACGGGCTAGAAGCCCATCCCACAAGAGTTGGAGACGGCGGTTGAAACCGCGTCTACACAAACGAAACCCGAGCTCAGAGGGGTTGAAGACGATGGTTAGAATTTGCCGTCAACTGCTGACACGCAGCGTTCGCAAATTAGCGGATGCTCGATCGACTCTCCGACATGAGTAGAATAGTTCCAGCATCGATCGCACTTATGGCCACCCACCTTAACAACACCAATCGCTAACTCTGGAGATTCGTAACTGTAGGGCAATCCTTCAATCACCACGTTCGATTCAACCAGTTCGACTTCTGATGTGATAAATAAGTACCGCAGTTCGTCTACGGCGTTGCTAGCCTTGGCAGAATCAGGTATCAAAGTGATGTTAGCCAGAATTTCCGACTGTTTATCGATCGCACTTAATGTCGCTTTCGGGATTTCAGGCGCTTTCACAATAGCCATTTCGGCGGTTGCTGTGGCCATTTGTGCGATCGGCTGTAACTCTACAAGCACCTTTTCGGGCACTTCCATCACAATCGGCTGTTTTTCGGGGAACACAATCGCCGCATCATTTCCAGCCACATCTAGCCTCAGCAACTCAACTTGTGCTGCAATTTCTTGACGGTTTTCAGCAAACAACAAGTTACGGAAAACAAACCACAATGTGAATAGGAAACCGATCACTTCAAACAGTTCACCCAACATCGGAACCTGATTAATCGTATCCAAAACCGCCATTGTTATTCTACCAGTCAGCAACACAGAACCTAACAGCCCAAGTGTGACGATCGCCTTTTGGTATTCCGTGAAAAAATTGCCCATGTACTCAGGCAAATCAGTCAAAAACTGGGCGCTTTCATCTAACAATTGCTGCCATTCCGCAGCCGACGGTTCAGCAACCGCCGTATACTCGACTAATTCAGAAGATCGATCGCCCTTTTCGACAGTTTCCACAGCATCAATTGTCTTGACTGTCAAGACTTTTGCAACACTTGCCGCTTGTTCTTCCTGTTGATCTTGTACTGCTTTTGCCTTCTCCTCTGCGGCTAACTGAATTGCTGAATTTTGCGATCGCACATAATCCATCAATCCTTCGCTGCTAGGATTCAAAGCTTGCAATTGTGATCTTTTGGCGACATCAGGAACATACAATAAAACCTTAGCTTCCAAAGAAGAACCGATCGCCTTTTCAGTCCTCGCCTGTTCCAAAACCTTATTAACTTCCCCGCGTACTTGGCGCAAATACTGCCAGCGAGTAGCCAATTCAGGATTATGCCATTTCGCATCAAGTTGCACCCAACCAGCCTCAAACACTGACTTGTAGGGAGTTGGATAGGGGAGATACTGCCAAATATCCTCAGCCATGTGACATAACACAGGTGCGATCGCCCGTGCCAAATTCTCAACTGCGATCGCAATTACCGTTTGACAACTGCGACGGCGCAGTGAATCTGTCGAACTGATGTAAAGTCGATCCTTGGCAATATCCAAGTAAAAATTAGATAAATCCACCGTGCAGAAATTCTGGACAGTTTGGAAGAATCGCGAAAATTGGAAGCTTTCAAAAGCATCTTGAACTTCCGCAAAAACTTCGCCCATTCTGTGCAGCATATAGCGATCGAGTTCCGGCAAATCCTCGTAAGCAACAGCATCTTTTGCCGGATCGAAGTCGTGCAAATTGCCCAGCAAAAACTTAGCTGTATTGCGAATCTTGCGGTAAACATCCGACTGCTGTTTGAGAATGTTTTTGCCCAAAGGCACGTCGGCGGAATAGTCTACCGAAGATACCCACAGCCGCAAAACATCAGCGCCATATTCCTTAATTACTAAGGCCGGATCGACGACATTACCTTCAGATTTACTCATCTTCCGGCCTTTTTCATCGAGCACAAAACCGTGAGTCAAAACTGTTTTGTAAGGAGCAACGCCGTTAGTTGCTACACTGGTTAGCAAGCTCGATTGAAACCAGCCCCGATGTTGGTCTGAACCTTCCAAATAGATATCAGCAGGATAGTTTAATTCCGATCGCCCTTTCGCCACCGCAGCCCAGGAAGAACCGGAATCAAACCACACATCCATCGTGTCGGTTCCCTTACGGTAAGTGCGGCCGTTATTGCGGTATGATTCCGGTAGCAATTCGGCGATCGACATTTCCCACCAAGCATCCGAACCTTTGTCTGCAAAAATAGCTTGTACGTGGGCGATTGTCTCCGCATTCAACAGCGGTTCGTTCGTTTCTTCGTCGTAAAACACCGGAATCGGCACGCCCCAAGTCCGCTGACGAGAAATACACCAATCCGATCGATCGCTAACCATTGCAGTGATCCGATTTTCCCCTTGCGCGGGAATCCAATTCACACTAGAAATGGCCTTTAACGCTTCATCTCGGAACCCTGCAACCGACGCAAACCACTGTTCCGTCGCCCGAAAAATTGTCGGCTTTTTAGTGCGCCAATCGTAAGGATAGGAGTGAGGATAAGCTTCCTCTTTGATCAAACAATTTGCTTCGGCAAGGGCATCAATGACTGCGCCATTGCCATTTCCGAGGACATTTAGACCTGCGAAGACTCCAGCTTCGGCTGTGAAATTTCCGCTTTCATCAACGGGCGTTAAAACTGGTAAACCGCAGCGTTTCCCAACGATAAAATCTTCTTGTCCGTGGCCCGGCGCGGTGTGCACCAATCCGGTTCCTGAGTCAGCGGTAATGTAGTCGCCGCCGGCAACAATTGGGCTTTCGCGATCGAACAACGGATGTTTGTAGATGGAACCTTCTAAATCTTTACCTTTGAAGGTGGCCAGGATTTTTAATTCCGTGTTCAAAGTTGCCGACAGTCGATCGACCGCATCGACAGCAACTAAGATAAATTGTTGGGCGATGTGGGAATTTGCCGGCGGTTCCACCACTGCATAAGTCAGTTCGGGATTGACTGCGATCGCCAAGTTAGCCGGAATTGTCCAAGGGGTAGTCGTCCAAATCGCCGCCCAGAGGCTCGGCATATAGCGCTTGAGCTTCGTTTGCAAAGCTTTTGACAACTTTCTGACATGAAAGCCGACGTAGATGCTGCGCGAGACGTGGCCTTCGGGATATTCTAATTCAGCTTCGGCGAGGGCTGTTTTCGAGCTCGGACTCCAGTGCACGGGTTTGAAGCCGCGGAAGATGTAGCCTTTGAGCACCATTTCACCGAAAACGCCAATTTGAGCCGCTTCGTATTCGGGTTTCAGGGTTAAATACGGGTGTTCCCAGTCGCCCCAAACGCCGTAGCGCTGGAAGGATGTGCGCTGCTGGGCCATTGTTTCCTGGGCGAAGGCGGCGGCTTTGCGGCGGAGATCGATCGGGGTAAGATTTAGCCGATCGTCCGATTTCATGTTTTGCAATACTTTAAGTTCGATCGGCAATCCGTGACAATCCCAACCGGGCACGTAGCGAACTTTTTTGCCGCGCAGCATTTGGTAGCGGTTGATGAAATCTTTGAGGATTTTGTTGAGGGCGTGGCCGATGTGGAGTTGTCCGTTGGCGTAGGGGGGGCCGTCGTGGAGGATGAACAAATCGCCTGGGTTATCGTGGGAAAGGCGATCGTAGATTTCTTGATCTGCCCAAAATTGTTGCAATTCTGGTTCCCGTTTGACGGCGTTGGCGCGCATATCAAACTTGGTTTTGGGCAAATTTACGGTGTCTTTGTAGGATTTTGCTTCCATTTTTGAGTAAACCTTTATGTAGTTAGCTGTTAGTAGAAGGAAGGAAGAAGGAAGAAGGAAGAAGGAAGAAGGAAGAAGGAAGAAAAATGCTTATACAGCAAGTTTTTTAGCCCTCGATATCTTAAGTTTAGTTAAGTGGACTTACTTATCAAGTCGGGTTAAATAATCATAATTAAGTTTGTAGTGAGGAATTTAGTCCTCTCTCGTCCTTGAAGGGCTGACAACCAGATATTCCAGTATAAGCGATCGACTGCACATTATAGCAGTGGACAGTTGACATTGGACAGTTGACAGTTAAGTGTGGGACTCAAACCCTTGATCTGTAACGGGTCTAGTTTTTATTTGTGGGTTATTTACGTCCGTGCCCGATGTGGAGGTTGCTATACATTTTAGTTGATCGGGCGATCGGCTATTCGCTCAACCAACTGAACATTTGACCGACGGTGAGACTGAAGGATTCAGCAAAGGTGGGGACGGGGACGATCGCGCCCGGTTGTTCAAACAGTGTTATGGTGCGATCGGCACGGGTAGCCAGAAACCTGGACTACTCGTTACTTTCGCTCTGCGAAAGTAACGCAGATCCGGAGGCGAGGCCTCCATTTTCGCAGGCGAAGCAGAGCAAGAGTGACATGAGTTTCCTTTCGCCAAGAGCCTGGGAACCAGTTATTGAAAATGATTGAGGATTGCTATATTCTGATTTCTATATGGAGCTACATTAACTAATTTTTGTAAGCCCGATCTAAAGATATACTGATTAGAATTATTACTGCCACCTCCATCACATTTAATCAAAATCGAATGTGCTTGAGTGTAGAGAGAAATTCCGTAATTTTACCGCCATAATTTAATCGATTAACAAGCATAAATTACGGCGATTGGAAATCGCGGCGACACAGACAAAACCCACTCCAAGCGGGTTGAACACATTCTTAGTCCGCGTCGGCGGACATCATTTGTATAGCCGCGAATTCTATTCGCCGGGGCTATTGTCAAAAATGAGATACTACTCTAAAATATTTAGGATGACAGTTTAAAAAAATTAGAGATTAATATGGAAGATAAATTTGATTTGCACAACTGCGGTAATGAGGATGCTTTATCTTTCGGTAACGCAATGCTTAAAGTAGAAAAACTCAAGGAAACAGTAAATGGAGTTTTGACTGAATATGGGTTAGGAGCAACACTCACTAAGTCGTTAAGCCAAAATAAAATAAATATTGATGTAGGTCATAATGGTGATTTACATAACCTAAGATATTTATATGAGAACTGGTTTGGTGAAGGTATAGATTGTGAAATTCTCAGAGTGGGTGCTCAGGGCTGGAAGAAAGGAAAGATTAAGCTCAAACTCAATGTCACCATAGAATTTTGCCCCGACGAACCAGAAGTCGAAGAAACACCAGAAAACAACGAGTCAGAAACTAGCCAACCAGAATCTCCCCTCGATGATTTGCGCCGCCAATTTCTCAATCAAGAAAACTCACCCAGCTAATCCATCAAACATCTGCGGTTAAAATACATCATGACTAAAACCCCCAGAATTCCCATCCCTCCAGAAGTCCGAAAATACGTATTCACCCGCAATAAATACCAGTGCCAAAGCTGTGGCCAAACGAAACTAGAAGCCGAACTGACGATCGATCATATCATCCCCCTAGGGCGCGGTGGCAGCAACGACATCAGCAACCTGCAAACCCTCTGCCGCACCTGCAACCAAAGGAAAACCGACAAACTAGACCCGCGCTTTAAGCGACACTTTGACCTGTGATATTGAGTATAATAAGTTTGACCGTTTGAGAGAGAAATTGCACTCTGCCATGCGATCGCACTTTTAACTCCTAGCTAGGATAACTGCAATGCTCACAAAAACAGTTGACATACAAGAAGCACAAACAAACTTAAAAGAGTTATTATCTCTAGCACTTAAAGGCATAGAAGTTGTGCTCACAGAAGGCGGCATTCCCCTTGTACGCTTAGCGCCCATTGCATCCCCAGCTAAGCCGCGCACAGCAGGATTGCACGCTGGAACAATCTGGACAAGTGAGGATTTTGATGAGCCGTTATCTGACGAATTCTGGACAGGTAACTCATGAAATTACTCCTGGATACTCATACCAAATCCTGTTTAAATACTCCCTCTATTCTTCAGTCCGCGGAGGCGGACATCGTTTGTATAGCCGCGAATTCTATTCGCCGGGGATATTGCCAAATATCCGGTCAAAATTGACTGGTAAAACTTACCATCGATAATACCGATAAGGATCGTCCCCATTCTCAAAATCCGTCTTGTAATCCGAGTGATAAAACTCCTGACTAGAACCGTTAAACACAGCACCATCCGCCTTAAAACTCGCCCCCAAATTAGCCAAAATCTGAGCATTAGCCCTGGTTTGTCGCCAGCGAGTAAAACGCAAATAAGTCTTAGCATCAGCATTCAAACTATCCGAGTCAATCTGAGAGAAAATCGCCACGCCCTTACCTACAGCAACCCGACTTAACAAACCGTCAGCACCGATTTCTCCCCCAGACTTAATCAACCAAGTATCATAAAAAGAGCGCGATCGCAAATCCGAACCGCTAAGCCCCTTCACCTCATCCCAACCCGGAACCGCCAGCGAACCCCCAAAATCCTTCGCCTGCTGCAAACCCACGCCCAAACCAGCGACAGGTACTTGACGCGGCAAGAAAAACGCCTTCCCGCCAGCATTCAAATAACCGCGTAATTCTGCATCTTTCAGATTCGCTTCGGCACCCACAATCGCCAAACCAACATCCTGAGAAAGCCCATTAGCCCGCTGATAAATTACCCCCAAACTGTCCAACTTCTTGGCATCCTTGTCTCCCCCAATTAAAACCACTTTATCCGGCTTTCCCATCACCGGAGAATTCATCCCGTAACTCACAACTTGTTGCACTAACTGCGCCGCCCCACCATCTACAGAATAATGGTCTTCCACATCCAACTCGTTTAAAATCAGTCGCCCTTTTCCATAATCCAATTCCATCAGCGGCGAATAAGCCAAATCAAACTCAGATTCCAAAATTGGCCGCCAACCGCTACGATGTGGCTTCTCCATTGAAGCGCTGCTGACAGCGCCGCGATTTCCCCAATGCCAGCCGTACCAAGGCATATTTGCCGGACTCAATCTTGACCCAGTTTGAGTTGTATCTGGATAAGCTTCAAGCAGCGTGCTTTCTCCCATCCAATCGCGCAAATCTTCACCGTCTAAACCGCTAATTGCTGCATAGTTATTATCAACTGGATACGCGCGGCGGCTGACGTGTTCGGCAACCCGCAAACCCATGTTTTTTAGCCATTCCCGGCGCTGAGCAAACACCATTGCTTTGCCACCGTTTCGCACGAAAGTTTCTAAATTTCCTGGCAAATTTTGCCCGCTAGAAAATGCTTCCCGACCGATAATTAGTAGCGATGAAACTTGCGAACCGTTCCACGGCACAAGCTGATAACCTAACTGCTTTAACATTGCCGATGTTTTGCCCACAGGATCGAAGATTGTCAGCGCATCCTTGACTTTGGTTTGATTGGCAAACACCCGGAAAGGAAATGTATCAGAATGCGGGCGATCGCCAATTCGTGCAGTCAAGCGAATTTCGCCGTCAGCCTTGCTAGAAATTGTATTTGGCAATTTCACATCTATTGGCAGAAATAGCGTGCCTGCTGTCTCAATTTTCCCCTTCTTTTCGCCAGTTGCTACCTCTTCTCCCCCGACCCTAACTCGCCAATTGAGTGCAAAATCCTGCTGCGCTCTAGTATCGTTAATTAATACTATTTGCTTGGCCAATTTTCCGCCTGCAAAAAAGCTATGATCTTTGGCAGCAAAAGCCTGATTAGCACCAGCAATCCAAGCCAAAGTCGGGCCGTTATTATTCATAATTGCCTCCCCTGCCGGATAAATATTGTAAGCTTCGGGCTGCAAATGATGCATCAGATTATTCGACACTTGCTTCAAATAAACGCCCCGGCGACCCGATTGAAATGCTCCAAGATCCACCTTAGTTCTGCCAGCATCCGAAACCTCCCAACCGTGTCCTTGCTGCCAAGGAATCATCCCCCCAGACATTCCAAAAGTCCGCCAAGTCCGCCAAGTATTTGTACTGAATAACTGCTGCAACTTTTGAAAAGCAGGTGCAAAATCTAAATCCTTGCTGTTATGCCAGCTTTTATACTGCATATCCTTGACAAATTGCTCGCGAATTTTACCTTTATAAGTGGGATTTTCTAACTGATAAGCTTCTTTCCCCAAGTAAATTGCTGCAAATTCAGTCATCAAAGGCTCGCTAACAATCACTTTATCAAAACCTTGGCGGTTTCGCATCATTGTCGCGTGCAGAGGCGTGCCAAATTCTACCACCATGTAGGGCATTTCTCCGGTTTTGCTCCATTCGGAAATCCACTCTTCCCTCTCTTGCAATGGCATCACATTTAAATAAGAATTCAGCGAATAAACATCGCCAAAAGTGCCGCCTTGATGTACCATTACAGGTCTGGTTGGGTCTACCAATTTCATAGCAGCAAAAGCCTCGTTCCCCAAGGGGGTTTTGGCGCGCATACGCTGGTCTTCTGTGGGGCCGAGAGTTCCTTCTATTTTTTTCTTGCCGATGCGGCGGGGATTTTGATCGTCACCGCTGCCGAAATAATTGGGACTTGTCGCCCACATTAATACTGAGGGATGATTGCGGTAGCGGCGCATTTCTGCTGCCATTCGCCCTTTCCAGCGATCGATTATTTGGCGGTTATTCCACTGTTCGCTCCAAGCTATGGGAGTAATATCTAAAGCGGGAGCCATAATTGGAAAACCTTTGAGGTCTGCGCGTTCGGAAAATAGTTCTCGAAAGTGCCATCTACCCCGTTCGTCGTGATTCCAAGGCCAGATTTCTGCTATATTGAAACCGGCTTTTACATAGGCGTCTATTAAACTATCTGAAACTTCTAATGTGCCGCCTTCCCAAGTATCGGAATGTAAGGTGGGACGCAGGCGAAACTCGGTGCCATTTAAGAAAAACTTGCGCCCTTCTACCCAAAATTCGCGGAATCCGAAGGGTTGGTGATATTGCGTTTTGACGCCGCTGCCTGTTACTTCTAATTGCAGGGTGTAGAGGTTGGGTTGGCCGGCATCCCAAAGGCGGGGATTTTGCCAATCCCACTGGACTTGTACGGTTTGAATTGGTTTGGCTTGAACGCTGGCTGTTCCGATAAATTTTTGTTCAACTTTGCCTTTCTCGTCGAACATTTGGGCGATTAGTTGAACTTGACCGTTTTGGGTAATGTCTTTGAGTTCGACATCTAATTTAACTTGTTTCTTTCTGGTGGAAGTTTGGACGAATACGTCGCTAATTAGGGGGCCTTGGGGAACGCTAAAAATCCTGACTTCGCCGATGAGTCCGCGCGATTGCAAATTGGATTTTGTTGTATAAATTTCTGTGGGACTCATGATCACGGCTTTGTCTTTTTCGTCGGAGACTGCCGCGACTAAAATAGATATGGTATTTTGACCTGATTTGGCTACTTTTGTAATTTCAACAGTACCGTAAGGCGATTCGATTTGGCCGCAGTTAATGCCGTTAACAAAGATGATTGCATCGGTACTCACTCTGGCTAAGTCGATAAAAATTCGGCGGTTTTGACCGTCGCCTGGGATGTCTATATTTTTCTGATACCAAGCTTTTGATAGTTGTTTGCTGTTGAAATTTTCCCAGTCTTTGCCGGTGCCGCGAGTGATGATTCCGGGTATGAATTCGCTTTTTTCTTCTTGCCAGTCTCCGGGTACTTGGATGGAGCCCCAACTTGGGGAGGCGGGGGGACTTTGGGGGTTGCCAATGGCGGGGACAAATTGCCAGGTGCCGTTGAGATAGATTTGGTCGCGCTTGTTGTCGATCGCACTGGCGGTAGCTGGGGTAAGATTGGGAAAGCCGATCGACATTACTGAGTTGTTGACCGAGTTGGGATTTTGCAGCGCGTAACCGATGAATCCGAAGACGATGGCGGCTGCGAAAAATAATCCGATAATTTTTGCCAGCTTGTGATTCACGGTAAGTTCCTCCCAGAAATCAACTTATCCAGTTTGTCGATTCATTTATCATAAGCTGCTGCGCGTATAAATTGTTTGGCTTCGACGAATGGAGAGAGGGGAGAGTGGGAGAGTGGGAGAGTGGGAGAGTGGGAGATGGGGAGAGTGGGAGATGGGGAGAGGGGGAGAGTGGGAGAGGGGGAGATGGGGAGATGGGGAGATGGGGAGAGTGGGAGATGGGGAGAGTGGGAGCATTTTTCTTATTCCCTCTGACTGACAACTAACAACTGACAACTAACAACTGACAACTATCAACTGTCAACTGTCAACTGACTTCGGCAAATCTGTCTCTGGGAAGATGGCACGACCCCTACAAATGTGGTCATGTATAGGAAAAAGACATAATTAGTTTTAACAATATTGTTTCATCGGTACCAGAACTCGTGCGATCGCGCCATCGCTACAGGTCAACAAAAATGAGTCGGTTTCAGGTCTTGCCCTTACCCATTAAATCTTACAGCATTGCTACATTTAGCGCCGCCACGGCTTTACTGCTGACAAGTCTGTTACTGTTTTCCTTCCAGGCAACTCCTGCAATTTTACTTTTTGCCGCTGCAATGGTTAGCGCTTGGTATTTTAGCTTAAAGTCCGCAGAACAAGAACTAGAAATAGAACGCCAGATTATTTCAAAAGTAATTGACACGACGGCTTGCTTAATTGTAGTTCTCGACAGCCAAGGACGGATTGTCCGCTTTAACCAAGCTTGCGAAAAAACCACAGGCTACTCAGCAGCAGAAGTTGTGGATAAATATGTTTGGGATCTCTTCTTGATTCCCGAAGAAATAGAGCCAGTACAAACAGTTTTTGCTAAACTTAACACCGCAGAATTTTATAGCGAATATCAAAACTATTGGCGTACTAAGAATGGCGGCAAGCGCTTCATTTCTTGGTCGAATACAGTGATGGTCGATGGCGAGGGTGTGGTAGAATATGTGATAACAAGTGGCATTGATATTACCGATCGCAAATCAGCAGAACTAGCCCTAGCTTTAGCTTACTCTGAGCTAGAAAACCGTGTTAAACAGCGCACGGCAGAACTGACAGTCGCTAAAGAAGCGCTGCAAGCTCAAGAAGAACGATTTCGCTGTTTAAGTTCCTGTTCGCCGATGGGGATTTTTATGGCGGATTTCCAGGGGCGCTACACCTATGCAAACCCGCGCTGTCAGGCAATTTTGGGCTTGAGTTTGGCAGAACTTTTAGGAGAAGGTTGGGAGAATTGCATTCACCCGGAAGACCGATCGCGCGTATTGAGCCAATGGCAGGATTATACTCAAGAAGCTGGGGAATATGCGATCGAGTATCGCCTGCAAATATCAGAGGGGATTGTGCGCTGGATTCACGTTGGTTCCGCGCCGATGTTCTCCGACTGTGGCGAACTCATCGGACACGTGGGCACGGTGCGAGATGTCACCGAAAGAAAAAAAACGCAAGCAGCTTTGTCAAGCAGCGAACAGCAACTGAGAACGCTGCTAGAAAATACGCCAGATGCGATTATCCGCATTGACAAAGAACTGCGTTATATTTATGTCAATCAAGCAGTTGCCAGAAGCCAAGGAAAACCAGTTTCATTCTTCCTCGGCAAAACCAATCAAGACCTAGGAATGCTGCCAGAACTCTGCCAAATGTGGGATGAAACCCTGCACCAAGTATTAGGAACAGGTAGAGAAAAAATCATCGAATTTCAGGGGCACTCAACCGACGGTCTCAGAACATATCAATCTCGCGTTGTTCCAGAATTTGACAAAGACGGCGTACCAGAATCGGCGTTAATTGTTGCCCGCGACATCACAGAACTCAAACTTGCCGAAACTCAAAGATTGCAGTTGACAATCGAACAAGCAGCTAGGGAAAAAGCGGAAATTGAACAGCGGCGATCGGGATTTTTAGCAGAAGTTAGCAAAATGCTGGCTGCGGCGTTTGACGGGGAAACAGTGCTGCAAAATGTCGCTGAATTAGCCGTTAATTCGATCGCAGACGGGTGTTGCATTCATTTGACCGAAACTGACTCAAAAGTGCGCCAAGTCGCTGTGGCTCACGTAGAACCCTCTACGGTTGATACTCTGAATAACTTGAGAATCCGCAGCCAGATCGCCTCCGATGCTGTTAACGGCTATCCGCTGGTAATTCGCAGCGGCAAATCCGAGCTAATTGCCGAAGTGGATGCAGAGATTTTAGCAGCAGCAGCCGACAATGCAGCAGAAATGGAAAGATTGCGATCGCTCAATATCGGATCTCACGCTTGCGTACCGCTGAAAGCGCGCGGGCGGGTAATGGGTGCGATTAGTTGCTTTACCTCGAAGTTTGGCCGCCGCTACAGTGCAGCAGACATGGCAATGCTAGAAGATTTAGCATACCGCGTGGCGATCGCCCTAGACAACGCCAGACTTTATACAGAAGCACAACAAGCACTATCTCAAACATCGGAATCCTTCGCCTTAATTGACGCGCTGTTAGAAGCATCTCCCCTAGCGATTTGCTTTCTCGATCGCGAAATGCGCTTCATCCATATCAATCACGTCTTAGCAGAACTCCAGGGTTTGTCCGCCGAAGAGCATCTCGGTCAAGATTTCCGCCAATTGTTGCCAGAATCAGCAGCCAAATTTGCACCGATAATTCAGCAAGTTCTAGAAACCGGTCAACCTATTTTAAATGTAGAAGTTAGCGACGAACTTCCGGGAAAAGCGGGAGATTTTGGCTACTGGCTAGCCAACTATTACCCAGTGAAAAATGAAAGGGGAGAAATCATCGGTGCCGGCATAATTCTCGCAGATATTACCGCCGCCAAACAAACAGAATTAGCTTTGCGGAAAAGCGAAACGCGGTTCCGCAGCGTGGTTGAATCTAATATGATCGGTATCGGTTTCTGGGATGTGGACGGCGAAATTACGGAAGCTAACGACGCGCTGCTGGAAATGATTGGATATACTAGGAAAGACTTAGTTTCTGGACAGATTCGCTGGGTCGATATCACGCCGCCGGAATACGCAGAACTCGATCGCAGCGCCCTCGCCCAAATCGCAGCATCAGGAAGTTGCGCGCCCTATGAAAAAGAATTCATCCGCAAAGACGGCACACGCTTTCCAATTTTAGCCGGCGCCGGAAACTTGCAAGGATTCACAGACAAAGGATCGTTCTTTGTACTCGATATCACCGATCGCAAACAAGCCCAAAACCAACTCCGAGAAAACGAAATTCGCATTCGCAACCAACTAGCAGAACTCGACTTAGTTTACAACACCACACCAGTTGGGCTCTCCTTTGTCGATACCAATTTGCGCTACATCCGCATGAACGAATGCCTCGCTCAGATCAACGGCAGATCGATCGCAGATCACATCGGGCACACCGTCAGAGAAGCGATACCAGAACTTGCCGATATGGTAGAGCCGATTTACCTGCAAGTGCTGGCAACGCAAACCCCCGTGCTCGACTTGGAAATGAAGGCTGCAACCCTTCAACAGCCGGGAGTTGTCCGGGATTGGCAAGTCAGCTTTTACCCCGTGATCGATGAATCGGGAACGCTGTTGGGAGTCAGCACTGTGGTTGCCGAAATTACTGATCGCAATCAAGCAAAACGGTTGGTGCAGCAAAGCGAAGCCATATTCCGGCGACTGTTTGAGTCCAATATTTTCGGAGTCGCGATCGGCGATTTGACCGGCCGCATCGCCTACGCCAACGACTCCCTGCTAAAAATGGTCGGCTACACCCGCTCAGACGTGCTCTCCGGTATCATGCGGTGGGACAGGATGACCCCCCCCGAATACCTGCACCTCGACGCCAGGGCGGCGCAAGAACTCCGGGCTAAGGGAGTTGCAACTCCTTTTAAGAAAGAGTACATCCGCAAAGATGGCAGCCGCGTCCCGATTTTGATGGGCGCGACGACTTTGTGCCCCGACAAGGGCGAACCAGAGACGATCGTCGCCTTCTACATCGACTTGACCGAAATCTCGCGGGTGGAAGCAGAACTCAAAAACAATCAACAACGGCTGCAAATCGCTCAGCAAGCAGGCAAAATCGGAACTTTTGAATGGAACGTCCAAACGGGCGAACTCGCTTGTACGCCGGAGTTAGAGGCATTGTACGGGCTGCCGATCGGCGGTTTCGACAGCAGCTATCAAAATTTGCTGGCAATGGTGCATCCAGACGATCGCACTTTCACCCAACAGCAGGTGCAGGCAACCGCAGCTTCCGGGGAGGAATTAAACATTGAGTTCCGCATCTGCCGGCCCGACAACAGCGTGGGCTGGATTGCTTGCAGGGCTAAGGTGTTTCAGGACGATCGCGGTTTACCTCTGCGGATGATCGGGGTGAACGTCGATATCAGCGATCGCAAACAAGCAGAGGAAGCGCGATCGCAAATCAATCAAACTTTGGAAGCTTTGATTCAGGCTTGTCCCCTAGCAATTAGCGTTTTCAGTGCCGACGACGGGATTGTGAAAATGTGGAACCCAGCCGCCGAGAGGATTTTTGGCTGGTCAGAATCAGAGGTGGTAGGTGAATTTTTGCCCAGCATTCCCCCAGACAAACGGGAGGAATTCACGGCGAAGTTGAAAAGAATTCGCGCCGGACACGGGCTCGCCGGAGTGGAAACCCACCGCCAAAGGAAAGACGGCAGATCGATCGACATCGGTTTGTGGGCAACTCCAGTCCGCGACGGCAAGGGTAACATTAACTGTATGTCGATCGTCGCCGACATCAGCGATCGCAAGCAAGTAGAGGCAGAACTCGCTCAGTTGCTCGATCGCGAACAAGCCGCGCGGGCCGAAGCAGAAGCCATCAACCGCCAGAAAGACGAGTTTCTCGCCACTCTTTCCCACGAACTGCGGACGCCTTTAAATGCGATTCTGGGCTGGGCCCAGATACTTCGCAGAGGCGGGTACACCCCAGCAACTTTAAAGAGCGCCCTCGAAGCGATCGAGCGTCAGTCACGGGTGCAGGCGCAGCTAGTGGAAGATTTGCTCGATGTTTCCCGGATTATTCAAGGCAAGCTGGCTCTGAAACCCGGCTGGTTCATGATCAGAAAGACGATCGAAGTTGCTCTGAATTCAGTCATTTTCACAGCCCAGGCTAAGTCTGTGACTGTTTCCTCGGAATTTGACCCCGCAGTCAGTTTGATGTGGGGCGATGCCCAGAGGTTGCAGCAGGTAGTCTCGAATTTGCTGACTAACGCCGTCAAGTTTACGCCTTCTGGCGGAACTGTAGCAGTGCGCTTGTCTGCGGTAGCTGTGGCTAATTCCTCATCACCTAATTACGTGCAAATTACTGTTAGCGATACCGGCAAGGGCATTTCTGCTGAGTTTCTGCCCTACGTATTCGATCGCTTCCGACAAGCAGATGGCTCGATTACTCGGGCTGACAGCGGTTTGGGGCTGGGATTGGCGATCGTCCGGCACTTGGTGGAACTCCACGGCGGCACTGTACGCGCCGAAAGTCCGGGTAAAGACCTGGGTGCGACATTCACGGTAATGCTGCCCCTGAAACAGCGTCGGATTAAGCAGCCGCAATTGAGAGAGGAAAGGCAATTAGCTCCCGTGAATCCGGGTATTTTGGCTGGTTTAAAGGTGTTGGTAGTTGATGACGAACCCGACAACCGCGAGTTTTTGGTGGTGGCGCTGCAACAGTTGGGGGCGAGTGCGACTGCTGCTGCTTCGGCTGCTGAGGCGATCAACATTTTACAGCAGTCGCCGCCAGATATTTTAGTCAGCGATATCGGGATGCCGGTTGAGGATGGCTACTCGCTGATCCGCAAAGTGCGATCGTCCGAATCTGACAAAATCAAGCGCTTGCCGGCTGTGGCGCTAACAGCTTATGCTAGCCAACAAGACCGCGATCGAGCGATCGCCGCTGGTTACAACGAACACTTAGCAAAGCCGATCGATCCTGCTCGATTCGCCGCCGTCTTAGCTCAGTTAAATGTGCCAAGGTAGGGGTAAAAAAAACTCATAACAATCAGCCTCCACTAGGGCAATTCCCTCACACCCATGCCCATTAATCCCTTCAACCGCCCAGCAGCAAAACTTTTCCGCAAGCTTCCCCTGCGAACAGTTTTGATTGTTCCGTTTGTTTTGCTAACAGTCAGCGCCGTCGGCGTCGTAGGCTTTCTTTCTTTTAAAAGTGGTCAAAAAGCCGTCGAGGAGGTAGCGCAGCAGCTAATGCAGCAAGTAGGAGAGCGAATTGCCGATCGCCTCACCAATGATTCTGGGCCGTCCAAAATTAGCACTTTTCTCGATCGGCTGCACTTCTCTAAATCTGGACAAACTTTCATCATGGATCGATCGGGCAATTTGGTTGCCACATCCACCCTAGAAACGCCTTTTGTCAAGCAAGGAAAACAGCAACCGATGCCATTGCGGCGCATCAACAGCCAGGATGTCCGCACCCGATATATTGCTCAGCAACTCGCCAACAAATTTGGCAATTTGGGCACCCTACAAACAGCCCAGCAATTGACTTTGACGATCGAGGGATCTCCGCAATTTCTCCGCGTCACTCCCTATCGAGATGCCCGTGGCTTGGATTGGTTGATTGTGGTGGTGGTGCCAGAGTCGGATTTCATGGCTCCCATTCAAGCGAATACGCGCAATACATTGTGGTTGTGCGCGGGTACGCTGGCGATCGGGAGTGCGATCGGATTTTTGACTTCCCGTTGGGTAACAAAACCCATTTTGCGCTTGAATACCGCCGCCAAAAATGTAGCAAAAGGCGAATGGGATCAACCTTTAGAAATTAGACGCTGCGATGAAGTCGGAGAACTCACCAATTCCTTCAATCTAATGGCAGCGCAACTGCAAAAGGCTTTTGCAGAACAAAAATCTTTAACTGAAGCTTTAGCGCAGAGTGAGAGCCAACTCAAGCAATTTATCGAAGCCGTACCCGCAGGGATATCTATCCACGATACATCGGGTAAAGTCATCTACTTAAACCAAACTGCCAAGCGTTTGCTCGGCGTAGAAAATATCCCCGAAGCGACTTTACAAGAAATGGTAGAAGTTTATCAAATCTACCGCCAAAATCAGCCGTATCCAACAGAAGAACTGCCCGCCTTCCGAGCGCTGCGGGCCGAAACGGTGCTCGTTGACGATTTAGAACTGCATCGAAATGGGGAAATTATTCCTCTTGAGGTGCGCGCCACACCAATTTTTGACGCAGGCGGAAACATTATTTATGCCGTCAATGCTTTTGCTGACATCTCAGGCCGGAAACAATCAGAAAAAATCTTAACTAACTACAATCGCACTTTAGAAACCGAAGTTGGTACCACCGCCTTAGCTCGTGCTAATGAACTATTACAGGATGAAATTGCCGATCGCCAATTGCTCGAAGAAAAGTTTTACAGTTCTACCGAGCAAATTCTAAAAATATTCGAGTCGATCGCAGATATTATCTTAATTTTAGAGCCCACAGAAAAAACCATCCAAATCATACCCACCAAGGGAATTTTTCAAGACAACTATCACACGAGTCAGATCGACTCCATCATCCAACAATTTTTCCAAGACGAAAGCGAGGAGATTTATTTCGATCGAGTTCGAGAGGCATTAGCAACCCAACAAACTATTAATTTTGATTACAGTCTGCAAATTAATAACCAAGAAGTTTGGTTTGCTGCTAAAATTTCGCCATTGTCCGATCGCTCTGCGGTTTGGGTAGCCCGTGATATTAGCGATCGCCAGTTAGCCGAAGCCCGACTGCTGGAAGCCCAAAAAATTGCCCATATTGGTAGTTGGGAATACGATATAGCCCAAGCCACAAGCACTTGGAGTCAAGAACTCTATCGTATGTTCGAGCTCGATCCGACTCAAAAACCGCTAGCAACCCCAGAATTAGTCGAGCGTTTTCATCCCGAAGATCGATCGCCCTATCTGACAATGCTTGAAGAGCGATCGATCCACAAAAAAAGCTTTGAACTCGATCTGCGGCTGATCCGCAGAGATGGCTCGCTCACTTACATGGAAGTCCGAGGGAAACCAGTTTTTGATCAAACAGGGCAGTTGATCCGTTGGTTCGGCACTGTCTTGGATATTAGCGCTCACAAACAAGCCGAGGCAGCTTTGCGAGAAAGCGCCCAGCGGGAACAAGCGATCGGGCGATCGATCGATCGCATCCGTCACTCCTTAGATATTGACACAATCTTCCAAACCACAACCTCTGAGCTGCGAGAAACCCTAAAATGCGATCGAGTCGCCATCTATCGTTTTAATCCAGATTGGAGCGGCGAATTTGTTGCCGAGTCAATGGCGGAAGGCTGGACATCTCTGATCCAAAAACAATCGAACGATTCTGATTGGTCAAACAATCTTGTCGAAGACTCTAACTGTACAGTAAAAACGCTCCAAACCTACAGAGAACCAGTGCGAGATACCTATCTACAAAGAAATCAAGGCGGTATGTACAATCGAGGCGTTGCTTACCGCATGATTGAAGACATATACACCGCTGGGTTTACTCCTTGTTACCTGAAACTATTAGAGCAATTTCAAGCTAAATCCTACATTATTTCACCCATATTATGTGGCATTCAACTGTGGGGTTTGCTCGCCAGCTATCAAAATTCTGGGCCCCGTACTTGGCGCGAAGCAGAGATCAATATTGCGCTGCAAATTAGCACTCAACTCGGAGTAGCCTTACAACAAGCTCAATTGCTCGAAGCCACTCAACAGCAAGCAGTACAGCTCCAACAAACCGCCTGGGCAGCAGAATCAGCCAACCTCGCGAAAAGCACTTTTTTGGCCAACATGAGCCACGAATTACGCACCCCTCTCAACTCAATTCTAGGATTCTCCCAATTGATGCAGCGCTCAACAAACCTCAGCCGCGAACAACAGGAAAATCTCCAGATCATCAACCGCAGCGGAGAACACTTGCTAACTCTGATCAATCAAATATTAGATTTAGCCAAAATAGAGGCGGGACGCATTACCCTCAACCCAACAAACTTTAAATTAAGCAGACTACTAAACGAGGTGGAGGAGATGTTCCAACTCCAGGCGCGGGAGCAACAATTGGAGTTAATATTTAGCTACTCTAGCGATACTCCCCAATACGTCAAAACCGATGAAATTAAATTGCGCCAAGTTTTAATTAATCTACTTTCTAACGCCATTAAGTTTACGAAAGAGGGAGGAATTGCGGTAAAAGTAAGTTGGGTTATGGAGCCTGAAAATCAGCAATTACCAATCAATTACAAATTACATTTTGAAATAAAAGACACCGGCTGCGGCATGGCGAGTGATGAGTTAGATCAGCTTTTTCAAGCCTTTGTCCAAACCAAAACAGGGGAAACATCTCAGCAGGGAACCGGCTTGGGGCTAGCCATCAGTCAAGAGTTTGTCAAGCTGATGGGTGGCATGATCACTGTGCGCAGTCAAGTAGGGCGCGGCACTACCTTCGCCTTTGATCTCCCCGTCAGCGCGGTTGAGGCGGCGGACATTCAACTGGTACAGCCGCCGCGTCGGATAATAGCCCTCGAACCTAATCAGCAGCGCTATCGGATCTTGATTGTGGACGATCGCGAGGACAACCGCAAACTGCTGATCAAAATCCTTGCAGCCTTTGACTTTGAACTCAAAGAAGCCAGTAATGGTGTAGAAGCCATTGAAATCTGGTCGAGTTTCGAGCCACACTTAATTTTTATGGATATGTGGATGCCCATGATGGATGGACATGAAGCTACGCAACGTATCAAAGGCACCATTAAAGGTCAAGCTACCGCCATTATTGCCGTCAGTGCCGCTAGCGCCGAGGAAGCGCGAACCGTTACTGCATCAGATGATTGCGATGACTTTATCCACAAACCCTTTCGAGAGGCAGAAATATTTACCACGCTCCACAAACATCTCGGAGTGCGTTACATTTACGATGAACCGGAGAATGTGCCGGAGCCAACTCCAATCGAGGCTCCGACTTCAGAGACTATCGCAGCTTTACCAGCGGGTTGGCTGGCTGATTTAGAGAAAGCTACAATTGAGTGCGATTTAGAATTGATTCTCAATCAAATTGAGCTAATTCGCGATCGAAATCACTCTTTAGCCAGCGCTCTCGCCGCATTAGCTAACGAGTTTCAATTCAATCAAATACTAGCTCTCATCCGTCCCGAAACGAAATAACAATGATATTAAATAATGTTCGTAGTGAGGACTACAGTCCTCATTAAACTTTGAATACTAAAGTCAATACAGTTCATTTAACGCTTTTTTGTCATTGCGCTTCTGGAAAGCAATCGCAGTATATTTTTGTCACATCGTTTTGCCGATCGGATTATCTTAAGTGAATCGTATTGATCCTAAAGTCATCATTACAAACCTACAAAAGTTGTTTTAAAAAATAGCAAGCGCGCCCGAAGCTGAGGAGGTTCATAATTGCTGACATCCTTGCAGAAGATAGCTTCTTCATTCTCTCGCGACGATAACTAAAAGCTTCCTTCTTCCTTCTTCCTTCTTCCTTCTTCCTTCTTCCTTCTTCCTGATGACTACTGACTAATGACTACTGACTAATGACTACTGACTAATGACTACTGACTACTTATAAAGATATGAATGACCAAACAACTCCCCTGTTAAAAGGGAATATTTTAATTGTTGATGATGTTCCGAATAATTTGCATCTTTTATCTAAAATACTCTCGAAGCACGGCTACAAAACACGCACCGCACCCGACGGTCAACTAGCTTTAAGGTCGATCGAATTAACTCCTCCCGACTTGATATTGCTGGACATCATGATGCCAGATATGGACGGCTACACAGTCTGCAAAGAGTTAAAAGCTTCTGCCAAAACCAAGGACATTCCCGTTATTTTTATCAGTGCTTTGAATGAAGTGTTAGATCAAGTCAAAGCCTTTGAAGTTGGCGGTGTAGACTATATCACAAAACCGTTTCACGACAAAGAAGTTCTGGCCCGCGTCTCAAATCAAATCATGCAGCGCCATTTGTTCCAACAAACACAATCCTACGCCCAACAACTCGAACAAACTGTAACTGAACTTAAGAAGACTCAAGCTCAGTTAATACAGAAGGAAAAAATGGCTTCTTTAGGTCAACTAGCCGCAGGAATTGCTCACGAAATCAACAATCCAGTCAACTTTATCTCCGGCAATATTGGTATGGCTGCTGACTATGCACGAGATTTGGTTCGCCTCATCAAATTATACCGACATTACTACCCGCACCCCGTTGCAGAAATTACCGACGAATTGGACAAAATTCAACCCGACTTCATTGCAGAAGATTATCCAAAACTGCTGAATTCGATGAAAGATGGTGCTTCTCGGATCAGCAAAATTGTGCTATCTTTGCGCAACTTCTCCCGCCTTGGCGAAGAAAAAAATAAGTCAGTGGATATTCATGCAGGCATTGACAATACTTTAGTTATTTTGGAACATCGGCTCAAGGAAGCAAACAAGGCCGGTGAAATTGAGGTGATCAAACACTACAGTCAACTACCAAAAATCACCTGTTACGCCAGTCAATTAAATCAGGTGTTCATGAACCTGCTAAGTAATGCTATTGATGCCCTGGAAACTAAACCATATCCTCGAAAAATTACCATCAGCACTTCAGTAACTTCTGACTCAGAACCTGCGCTGCACAATCCAGATTCAAAATTCGCAATTCAAAACAATCAATCGGTTGTTATTCACATTGCCGATAACGGTTGTGGGATCAGCGAGGCAGTGTACCACCGGATATTTGACCCATTTTTTAGCACGAAGCCTGTCGGCAGCGGTACTGGATTAGGGTTGGCTATCAGTCACGATATTATAGTGGAAAAACATGGAGGTAAAATCAGTTGTATTTCTGCTCTTGGCGGGGGGACAGAGTTCATTTTGCAGATTCCGATATCTGTTATGGCAGTTGACGGTTGACAGTTGACAGTTGACAGTTGCACAGTACGGGAATCAAACTATTTATGCTTGACTGGTATCGGCTCTATTTATGAGGTTATTTATGTCCGCGCCCGATGCGGCGGTTGCTATAAATTTTAAAATGTTATAAGTTCGTAGTCAGGAATAAAGTCCTGAGAGAAAGAACTTAAGTCCTCAATACAAAAAGGTTTGTAGTGAGGACTTTAGTCCTGAGAGAGAGGACTTAATTCCTGACTGCAAACAGGGTAGATTGTGTGGAATTAGCCTGAGAGCGTAGTTACTTTAAATCCAGCAAACCGCTAGTTTTCAGCTTGGGATTAAACCGGATTTCTTCAGTTACACCGCGAAGTTTGAGCAGCGATAAAATTTCATTTTCCACGCGCCGTGCTACATTTTTTAACAATTTATCTTTGGCAAGTTCATCGGCGACAATACCTTCATAATTTGCGATTTCTTGGGCAGTCATCACGGTTTTGGTGTCGATGGGATCGTTCCACTTGGTGGCATCGGCAGCGTTGCCCTGGGGCTGGGAACCGTTTTCGGAAATCCAACTCGAGCGGATGCTTTCTAGTATAGTGCGGCTGGGTCGATCGATAATTTGGACTTTTAGCCAGTAGCAATGTTCGGTTTGGCGCACCAAATGCTGTTTGAGGCTGAGGTAAGTATCGCGGGAATAGCCGACAAATTGCAGGACTTTTTCGTTGTCGAAAATCGCGTACACGCCGATTTTACCCTGGACAAATTCGGGCAATTTCCCTTCTGAGTCAATGTAGGGAATGAATTCTAAGCTGGCGAGAGGGTGAATTTCTTCTGTCATTTGTTGTTTGAATTATCGATGTTAATTTTTCCTGAAATTTTCCTGATTTTTAAGTAAATCTACTTAATTGAAGGTGAAATACGGACGGATGCTAAAAAGCTTGCTGTGTATGTTTTCTTCCTTCTTCCTTCTGTCAACTATCAACTGTCAACTGTCAACTGTCAACTGTCAACTGCCAACTGCCAACTATCAACTGCCAACTGTCAACTGCCAACTATCAACTGCCAACTGCCAACTGCCAACTGTCAACTGTCAACTGTCAACTAATTCTTGAAAACGCGATAAACGGCACAGAGGCGGCTGGGTTTAAATATTTTGGCTTGAAACATGAAATTGGGCGGGACGTTGACGATCGCAAAATCGATCGATTCGTGATACTTTTGAAATTCCGCAGGCATTCCCTTCGGCGTCTCGCTGCTGTAAGGGACTGGCTGAAAAAGTAACTCGGCAAATTCAATCCGCGAGCACTGCAATTGTCCGGCTACTTGTTGGAGAAAGCTGTCACCGGTTAGTGAACCGAACAGTGCAGCTTTAGCCTCCGGTTCGAGGACAAAACTGCTATCGTAGCTTTCAATAATCTTGAGACCCATTTTCTGTATACTCCTGACAGACGATCGGCGCATTCTGAATTTTACCCGACACCGACCGCTTTGAGGGCACTCATTCTCATCTGTTGGCATTCGGCAGAAGTAAGTAAAAATATCACAATCCCGAAATTTTGATAAATGACCCTGATTTATTTGCCGATCGCTTTATCATGTCTCTATCGGAATCTATCAGACTACGACTAAAAGGCTATGCAGAAGATCGAAGACGCATCAAACCCAGCTTTGAGAATTTCCCCAAACCAGCCGGATTGGCTAGAATTGGCAGAATACGCCTCTATTGCCGGTTCAGCGATTGGCACGATTGCTGCGGGATTGTCGGGCCAAATTCTCTACGCTGCCGCCCCGTTAACCGCAGCACTCTCGCTAAATCTCGCCAATCGCCAGCGTTTCGAGCAAAAAATGCAATACAAGGCAAATTCTGCGATCGCGGAGGTGCAGGCCTCCGTAGAAGGTCGATCGCAGCAAGTTCAGAGACTACCTGGAGAACTTGTCCAACTCGACACCACCGTCTCCGACTTGAAACAAAAACTCGGTATTTTGGAATCGGGCCCCATCGCCGACTTACAAGCTGCGGTAGCATCCCTCGAACGCCAAGCGCAGGCACTTCCTGCCGATTCTCAGGAACTCTACACCATGCTGTCGGATTTGCAGCAAAAACTCCGCATTCTGGAAAATAGCGCCCTCAGAGAGCATGATTGGGAAAATGTCAATGTCCGATTTTTATTGCTGGACGAAAAGTTAACTGAGGTTAAAACTATTACAGCAGAGTTGCAGGAGCGATCGAACGAAGTAGACTTGGATCAAATCCAAGGTTCTCTGAAGCAATTGCAGGATTTGCTCGATCGACCGACAATAGACACAGAGATGCTGCAAACCGAGATTCACCGTTTGCAGAACCAGGTTTCCGAGTTGCAGCGCCAAAATCAAGAAATTGTCAAGCCTTATTTGCAGCGCCTGACTCGCGCCGTCAAGAAACTATCAGAAAATTAGTTTTTCGTAGGGTGCGCACTGCGCACCGAACCCGAGTCCTTCGTAGGGTGCGCAATAACCAATAACCAATAACCAATAACCAATAACCAATAACTAATTCTGAAATTTTTGCCAAGCTTGCCAGAAAACATAGAGCGATAATACTGCCAAGAGCGATCGAAAAGCTAAACTAATAGTGCGATCGGACAATCTCGGCAAAAACCGCGTGCTAATTTGCGCCCCCAACAAACCGCCACCCCCCAAAATCAACCCCACAACCCATAAAACATTCCCACGCGCCGCGTGTCCCGCCGTCGCCGAAATAGCAGTGATGACGATGACACCCAAACTCGTTTGAATTGCCGTTTTAATGCTTTCTCCTAACAGCAAGATTTGCAGAGGAACCATAATCACGCCGCCACCAACGCCGAACAAACCCGCTAATAAACCCGCCGCACTGCCAGTCGCAATTTTAGCAAAAGTTGGATTAAATAAAATATTTGAATTATTTGGGAATTGGGAATTGGTCATTGGGAATTGGTCATTGGTAATTGAGCCTGATTCTTTCCTATCTTCCCCTTCCCTTTCCCCTTTCAGGTGCTTGCGAACTTCAATCAAATAAATATTCAGCCACAACAACAACCCAAAAGAAACTAACAGCAAATAAGGCGGAAATATCCCCGCCAAATAAGCACCAATTTGTGCTGTGATGACGGCGGGAAATCCGATGCCTGCGACTTGACTCAAATTGAGGTAGCCCATGCGCCAATTCTGGATGCTGCCAGAAAGAGCTGTAATTACGATCGACAAACCGCTAGTAGCAACCGCTTGCACCGGAGCATAATTGAGAGCAACCAACAAAGGTACAAGCACCGTACCGCCGCCGATACCCAAAAAACCAGCTAGGATACCCGCAAACAGTCCGGCCGCACCCAGAATCAATAATTCACTGATAGTCATTATATCAAGTCCGGTTAATTGCTAATAAAACCTCTACGGGCATTGGGCATTGGGCATCGGGCATCGGGCATCGGGCATCGGGCATCGGGCATCGGGCATCGGGCATGGTCGGACAAAAGTATGATAACTATTCAACCGGACATGATATTAGTCAATAGTTAACTGTTAACTGTTAACTGTTAACTATTGAGAGTCATTAGTGGCGCCGTCAGGCATAATTGCCCGCCTCAAATCAGCATCACGGAAGTTAGTTCGATTGAGATTAGCATCAATCAAAACAGCTTCCACCAAAATAGCCCCGCTCAAATTAGACCAGTAAAGCTTAGCCCGGAACAAATTAGCACCGCTCAAGTTAGCTCCGCGCAGCGTTGACCAACTCATATTGGCAACTCTCAAATTAGCATTGCTCAGATTAGCTTCGGTGAGATTAGCTCCAACCATCGTGACTTGGCGCAAGTCTGCACCAGTCAGGTTGGCCCCACTCAGCATCGCCCCGCTGAGAATTGCCTGAGTCAGATTAGCTCTTTCTAACAGCGACTCGCTGAGGATGGCATTTGTCAGGTTTACGGCTTTGAGAGTTGACCAACTCAAATTTGCCTTCATCAAATTAGTGCGAATCATGCTAGCTTCGGTTAAGTTAGCCGCAAACAAATTCGCTTCGGTAAAGTTGGCTTCTGTCAAATTTGCTTCCGTCAAATTTGCTTTAGTCATATTGACTTCTCTCGCCATTGAGCCGCGCAGGTTTGCTCCCACCAGGTTAGCCCCGCTGAGATTGGCGCGGCTCAAGTCGGTACCGATCAGATTTGCTTCGGTGAGGTTGGCTTCCGTCATGTCCACTCCTGCCAATTTCACCTCGCGCAAGTTCGCTCCCGTCAGGTTAGCGCCTTTGAGGTTGGCGTCTTGGAAATTCGATCGGGTAAAGTTAGCCTCGCTGAGGTTGACTCCTTTTAAGTCGGCTCCCGCGAGGTTAATCTCTCGAAAAATTCTTTCTCCGGCCGCATATTGCCTCAGAATTCGATCGGCCTCCATGTCATTAGCCTCGCAATTTTTGTTTCAAACGTTAGAATGACGGGTTATACCACACACATCATCCCAGATAACCACGGTATTCACGCTGCACAGTTTAGTATCAGTATAATTTTTGCCCTCTGCTGTCCCCACACTGCTGTGCGAATCTATTCTAGAGGGCATCACAAATGTCAGCGATTCTGAGAGAATCAAAGATAGCGTAAAGATATCAACAGTCAGCAGTCAACAGCCAGCGACCACAAACAACTGACAACTGACAACTGAACCACAAACAACTGACAACTGACAACTGACAAAGGAAATTTTAAAATGCCTGAAAATTTGAGAAGCCAAGCTGTGACTGGCGGTGTGCAGCGCGCGCCCAACCGAGCTATGCTGCGGGCAGTGGGTTTTGGCGACGGCGATTTCACTAAGCCCATTGTGGGCATTGCTAACGGGTACAGCACGATTACGCCCTGCAATATGGGATTGAACGAGCTCGCTATGCGGGCTGTGGCCGGTGCCAAAGAAGCTGGCGCGATGCCGCAGATGTTCGGTACGATTACGATCAGCGACGGGATCTCGATGGGAACTGAAGGGATGAAATATTCTCTGGTGTCGAGAGATGTGATTGCAGATTCCATCGAAACTGTTTGCAACGGCCAAAGTATGGACGGGGTGCTGGCTGTGGGCGGCTGCGATAAGAATATGCCGGGGGCGATGATTGCGATCGCCCGCATGAACATTCCTGCTATTTTTGTCTACGGTGGCACGATCAAACCCGGACACCACAACGGACGCGATTTAACCGTTGTCAGCGTTTTTGAAGCAGTCGGTCAATTCAGCGCGGGCAAAATTGACGAAGCAGAACTCACCGCAGTGGAACACAAAGCTTGTCCGGGCGCGGGTTCCTGTGGCGGAATGTACACAGCAAATACGATGTCCAGCGCTTTTGAAGCGATGGGCATGAGTTTGCCCTATTCTTCGACAATGGCTGCTGAGGATGCCGAAAAAGCTGACAGCGCTGAGGAATCTGCCAAAGTTTTGGTGGAAGCGATTCGGAAACAGTTGTTACCGAGCCAAATTTTGACACGAGCGGCCTTTGAAAATGCGATCGCGGTAATTATGGCGATCGGCGGTTCAACCAACGCTGTGCTGCATTTATTGGCGATTTCAAATGCGATCGGCGTTGAGTTGTGCCTCGACGATTTTGAAACAATTCGAGCCAAAGTGCCAGTCTTGTGCGACCTCAAACCAAGCGGCAAATACGTAGCCGTCGATTTGCACAAAGCCGGCGGCATTCCTCTAGTAATGAAAATGCTTTTGGAACGCGGTTTACTGCACGGAGACGCGCTGACAATTACCGGCCAAACTATTGCTGAAGTGTTAGCAGATATTCCAGCCGAACCGCGCGCCGATCAAGATGTCATCCGTCCTTGGAACAACCCGATGTACGCCCAAGGACATTTAGCAATTCTGAGGGGAAATTTGGCAACAGAAGGAGCCGTTGCTAAAATTACAGGCGTTAAAAAACCGCAAATCACCGGCCCGGCGCGAGTATTTGAATCGGAAGAAAATTGTTTGGATGCAATCTTAGCCGGCAAAATTCAAGCCGGAGATGTAATTGTCATCCGCTACGAAGGGCCAAAAGGCGGGCCGGGAATGCGCGAAATGTTAGCACCAACTTCGGCAATTATTGGCGCAGGTTTGGGCGATTCTGTGGCGTTAATTACTGACGGCCGTTTTTCTGGCGGAACCTACGGCATGGTGGTGGGTCACGTAGCACCGGAAGCGCAAGTTGGCGGCATAATTGCTCTCGTAAATGAGGACGATTCAATCACGATTGATGCTCCAAATAGGTTGTTGCAGCTCAATGTTGATGATGCAGAATTGGAGCGGCGACGGGCTCTTTGGCAGGCTCCTCAACCTCGCTATACTAGGGGAGTTTTGGCTAAATACGCTAAGTTGGTTTCTTCTAGCAGTATTGGTGCTGTGACTGATTTGGGCTTGGGTTAAAGAAGGAAGACTTTTTTTAACCGCAGATAAACGCAGATGAACGCAGATGGTATTTCATCTGCGTACATCTGCGCTCATCCGCTGATATCTGCGGTTAAAAAATCCCAATCGAATTGGGGTATATAGCCTTTCTCAGAAAGATCAGGTACGCTTCGGGCATAGGGCATAGGGCATATGGCATACCTCACTTTTTTTGAGAACCGCTATAGGAGAGAGGACTGTAGTCGTGGTTTAAGTTATTAAATTTTCGTTCCTAAGAATGTCTTCAACCCGCTTGGAGTGGGTTTTGTCTGTGTAGCCGCGATTTCCAATCGCCGGATTTTCTAGTATTTGTTGCGAGTAAATACGTATTTTCTGACTTCTGGGGGAATGGGAATTCTGGGGGTTTTAGTCATGATGTATTTTAACCGCAGATGTTTGATGGATTAGGAGGCTGAGTTTTCTTGATTGAGAAGTTTGCGGCGCAAATCATCGAGGGGAGATTCTGGTTGGCTAGTTTCTGACTCGTTGTTTTCTGGTGTTTCTTCGACTTCTGGTTCGTCGGGACAAAATTCTACAACTATTTGAACTCTAATTTTTCCTTTTTGCCAACCTTGGCTACCAAACCTAAGAACTTCACCTTCTATGCCTTCACCAAATAGCACAGATTTTATCTCTTCTTGGATACTGGTATGGTTTTTGAGATATGTTTGAAATTGGCCACTACTAATAATTGGATGTGCAAAATAAGAGTTAACTCCTAAATCTTTATTAAGACTTTTCCAGTCGTTTACAAGCCACAAAACTTCTTTGTAGTCTAATTTAATAAATTTTTCTTCATCGTCATTATTGCTCATGATTAAATCTCGTTTAACTTAAACGTTGTGTTGGGTTTCATTCTTCAACCTAACCTACTTATAATAATTATAGAGTATTGGCGTATTTTTGGGATAACCAGGCGAATTCCAATCGCCGGTTTCCAATCGCCGGTTTCCAATCACCGGATTTCCAATCACCGGATTTCCAATCACCGGATTTCCAATCACCTGGTTTCCAATCGCCGTAATTTCACTCGCCTTAATTTCAATTATTCACCATCCACCGCAACGCTCTTGTTTTCTCCAATTACAGGCAATAAATGCTCGTGTAACTTCATCGCTTGCAAACAACCATTAATCCCAGAAACCGCCCGATCGTACTCTTGGATTTTCTGCTCATTCTCACCTTGCAGCCGCAGATTCTTAGCAATTTTCTCCTCAGCTTCCTGTGCCAAAGTTTGCTCCAAATAATCGCGGGCTTGACTGTATTTCTGCAAAATATCATCAGCTTGCTTCTCCGCCATCGGTAACAAATGCTCTTTCAGCGTTTGATTCACAGTTTGGCGGAAAGTTTGCCGAATAGTTCTAGATACTTTCGGCTCAAAATCTAGCCTCAACAATTGCCGAATTGCCGGTTGCGCGTCTACCATGTTTTCGCAGTCGTAACCTTGAGATGTTTGCTGCAATGTTTCCCGGAATTGATAAATCGAAAACGTGCCTTCATCGTAAAAACGTGGACTTTCTCGCACGTAGCGATCGCACTCCACGCCCGCTGCATTCACCAAAGCATTAGAAACCCGCTGCGACAACTCCTCTAACTGCTGTTCAATTCCCCCATCGTTCCCCAACAACCGATAAAGCAATCGATAGTATTCCGACTTACGAACACTGTCTTTCAAATACTGGAAATAATTATCAACCAGTGACTTAGTAGCCTCTACTAAAATATCTTCCAACTGATTCGCTAAATAATAAAGCGCTTCCACTAAAACAGCAATTAAAGGTGCAGTAGCATTGCGCGGATGAGTCATCAAAGTGCGTCCGTAAGCCGCCTCAACCGAAAATCCATCTAACAATTCATCCAAGCGACGAATCATCCGAGATTGCAGTTGTCGAAAATCAATGTCAAAAATATCGCATCTGTTCATAATCATATCATTGACTTCGGCGGCGATATGTTCCCGAAATTCTTGTCCAACTTGCTGCAATTCTTGATTTAGCCGCAAAAGTTCCTGGGCTTTCATCGCTTCAATTTCGCGGGGCTGGCTGTCCAAATTCCGCTGGATTGTTTGGTATTGTTTCCGCAGTTGAATGCACAAATCTTCTAAATCGTCAGCGAGATTTTTGAACAGTTGCGGGCGCTTTTCTTCGGTGAGATAATCGGTGATGGCTGTGCGAAAATCTTCGATACCGCTATCTTGAATTAATTGCTGGATTAACGGTTGACCTTGTTCCGCAAGAATCCGCACGTAGTTTTGATTTGGGGTTTCGTAACTGTTAACTGAAATCCGAAATTGGCTAGCAGACAGTTTGCCAGAATTGGCGCAGTAGCGGTTAAATTCGTTGACAAATTGCGGTGTTTGTTGACTATTTTCGCTGTTATTACCCGAATTCGTGTCTGCATCAAGGCGATCGCGACTTTCGGCAAATATTGTATCCAAACCAAAGCGATCGCGCCCGGTTGTCCCTTTAATCAAACTCCCGTAAAATCCCAGCAATCCGCTAGTTTTATAGACTCTGGTGGTGTCGCGAAAGTCGGAATTAATCAGATTTTCTAAGCGCTGTCGCAGTTGCGTGTTGTACCAAGTTTCGTCAATGCGGTTGAAAATGTAAAACAGCCGATCGCGAATTCCCGGATTTCCCCGTGTCTTTTCCATCAACTCGGTTTCTTCCGTCGTCATTTCCCCAGACGAAGCTGCTTTCAAGACGCAGACAACCGCCGAAGTATCCGGGCTTTCAATCCGATCATAGGTCAATTCCGCATCCTGTTTGACCGGTGCATCAATTCCCGGCGTATCGATCATAATATTGCCATCTTGGAGCAGCGGATGATAACAGTAATATTCAACTCGCTTGAGTACAGCACTGTTGCTACCCCGCCGCGCATAACTTGCAGCTTCCTTAAGATTAGAAAAATTAAACTGTTCCATCGAATAAGTAGCATTTTCGACAGTTTGGATGCGCTCGCGATTCGTTTCAAACCCTTCTAAAAGTAGAGTCAAAGCCTTCGCTTTTTTGGCTATTTCCGATTTGTTTTCTCCGCCTTCCTTTTCAATAATTATCTTACATCCCTGAGATAATATTTTTACTACATCTGTTTGATTAATATCGATTTCAGTAGTTAAATTCAACTGTTCGCAAAGAGCATAAGCTTGCTGGCGAATCTCAAATTCACTCAAAAAAGTGAGAACTACGCGCTCTTTTTCAACCGATTCAGCGTAGGCGATGTAGCATTCAGTACCTGTGGCGTGTCCTTCAGCACTGTAGAGCAATTCTCGCTCCAGCAAAGCATTGATCAGCATTGATTTTCCCGCACTGAAAGCGCCCGCAAACACAATCTCAAATTGGGGAGAAGTTGCTTTTTTCAGAGAAGATTGTACCGCAGTGATATCTTGTTGTCGCAAAGACGATTCCTGACGCAGCAGTTGCAGTAAAGAATCAACTTGCTCTTGCAGATTTTTGCATTGAGGGGGCATTTGAGTCATTGCGGCAGACTGCTCCTGATTGTGGGAAAATTACCTTATTGTTAATTCTCTGTTACTTCACGAATAATTGCAACAGTAATTTTACTTATTTTATCGAGGATTGTTTAACATAATTAGTAAGCTGTTCTGCTTTTTAATTGCATATTAGGCGCGGGCTAGAAGCCCACCCCACAAAAGTGTGATTGATTTTTGACACACAATTTAAATGCGCAACAACTTAGAAGGTGCGCAGTGCGCACCCTACAGAATTAAACCGACAAATCTTGACGGGGTTTAAAAGTCTCAATCTGCCGCAATTTTTCGTATAATTCCCGTTCCTCTTCACTAATTTCCTTGGGAATTAACACCTGAATTTCTACTAGCTGATCTCCCCGATCGCCATTGACCGTCGGATAGCCCTTATTCGCCAGCCGCAACCGCTTTCCAGAGGTTACTCCCGGCGGTAGTTTCATCTTCACCGGGCCATCCAGCGTCGGCACTTCCACATCTCCACCAAGCACCGCTTCGCAGGGTGTCAGCAGCAATTGACAGCAAATATCCGACATTTCTAAGCTAAAAAATGGATGGGGAGAAACTGTGATTTTTAAGTACAAATCGCCGCCGCCAATTCCTTGATTTCGCAGGCGAATTTGCTGGCCCGATACCATCGCCCCAGGCATATTTACCTCGATCCACCGCCCGTCATCCAAACGAATGCGCTCAGTACCGCCGGAATAAGCTCTTTCCAAAGGCAGAGTCAGCCTCGCCTCGATGTCTCTTCTGATTTCGCGATCGTCTATTTCCCGACTTTCGCGTCGCATTTCGCGATCGACTGTTTCTCGTCGCATTTCGCGATCGACTGTTTCTCGTCGCATTTCGCGATCGTCAAAATCCCTTCTATCTTCCCTAGAATTAGCAACATAACTCGTTTTTTTAGAACCGGTACTCCACGGTTCCGAAGTGGACACTCGCGGTGCATCATTTGCTGTCGCCATTCTCACTTCCCTGCGTCTTCCGAGCACTTGGTCGAGAAATTTATTGAAATCTGAGTAATCGCTAAAATCGATATCTTCAGCAGGTTTTTTACGGCTAGCTTTGTTGTTTCCCCAACTTGTAAAATTGGGAAGTTTTACGCCTTGTTTCCCTTGAAATCCCTTTTGTTTCCAGAATTTACTAAACTGGTCGTATTGAGCACGCTTTTCGATGTCTGAAAGAATATCGTAGGCTTCATTAATATCTTTAAACCTATCTTCTGAAGATTTGTCCCCCGGATTTACGTCAGGGTGCAACTGTCTCGCGAGTCGTCGATAGGCTTTTTTGATCTCATCAGCCTTAGCATCTCTGGGTACTCCCAGAATTTGATAGTAATTACGAAAGTTTTGCATAATTGGAGAAGGAAGAGGGAAGAAGGAAGAAGGAAGAAGGAAGAAGGAAGAGGGAAGAGGGAAGAATTAAAGAGGTTTTATTCGGCTTGAAGTTTATTGATAGTGCTGACAATTAGTCGTGTGACTTCATCTACGTCTTTAACAACAGGTGATATTTGCTCGTGTGTTCCTAACCCCACTTTTTCAGAAATCACTAAATGAGTATCCAGTTCTCGCAGTGAACCAAGAGCTATTTGTAAATATCGACTCTTTCCTGCTAACACGTCCATATCCCTCAGCAATATTAGCTGGTACTGATACAGATGCACGGCGAATTTGACTGGTAAGACCATATAGTTCAGATGGAGGAAAAGATTTGGTTAATTCGTAGCAAAGTTGACAAAGATAAATACCCCGCTGCCAAATGTATTGTTCTCTATGGGCTATAAAACATAATTTTCTCCTTGCTTATTATAGTGATCTCTATCGATTTCAAAGAAGTCTAGTGTAGTAGAGGATAGAGGAGAGAGGAGAGAAAAAAGAGGAGAGAGAAGAGAAAAAAGAAGTGTAGAAGAAGTTAGAAAAAAGCCATCACATATTGTGTGCGGAAAATCTGCTTCTTCCTTCCTTCCTTCTTACTTCTTCCTTCTTCCTTCTTCCCTCTTCCTTCTTCCTTCTTCCTTCTCCAAAAATCTTCCTTCTTCCTTCAATTACAGCCAATCGTCGTCATCATCCCAGTCGTCGCTTTGGTTTTGATAGGGGCGAGTCGGGCGATTAGTGCTGGTTCTACGATCGGGTGTACGATCGTAGGATCGATCGCGATCTGGCATCCGATCGCGATCTGGCATCCGATCGCGATCGTAGGGGCGATCGGGAATTGGATCGACAGTCGATCGCCTGTACGGCTTAGCATTCGTATAATAGCTGCTGTCATCACTGCGTCGCTTCGTACCATCGCCCGTAAAAGTCCGCTTCACAGACTCAAAGAAATCATCATCATCGTCATCCTCAGCAAAAGCTGAAACTTCGCGGTTCAAATCGTAAAGAGCATCTTGCAAATCCGAACCAACTTGGTCAACTCCCCGCTCGTCGTTGCGTTCCAAACTGTCTCGCAATTCCCGAATTAACGTTTCAATGCGCTGGCGGCTTCTTTGAGCAAACTGCATTCCGCGATCGAGTGCAACTTCCCGCAATTGTCGCTCAGCTTGATAGGCCAAAGCCTCAGCACGATTGCGTTTTTCCACCCTTTCCCGCTGCAACTTATCAGCTTGAGCAAACTGTTCCGCATCGCGAATCATTTGATTCACTTCCTGCTGACTCAGCGTCGAAGCACCTTGCACAGTAATGCTTTGTTCCCTGCCGGTAGTTTTGTCTAAAGCAGTCACCAACAGCATCCCGTTAGCATCAATATCAAAAGCAACTTGTACCTGGGGAATCCCTCGCGGTGCCGGCGGAATTCCAGTTAGTTTAAACCTTCCCAAAGACTTATTATCTCTACCTAATTCCCGTTCCCCTTGGATGATGTGAACTTCTACCACAGTTTGGTTGTTTTCAGCAGTCGAAAAAATGTCCGATCGCCTAACGGGAATAGTAGTATTGCGAGGAATCAGTTTTTTCATCACCCCGCCGATAGTTTCCAAGCCCAGGGACAGCGGCGTCACATCCAACAGCAGCACATCGCGGACATCCCCGCCCAAAATTCCCGCCTGAATTGCAGCACCCACGGCCACAACCTCATCGGGATTCACATTTTGATTCGGTTCGCGATCGATCAAACTGCGAACAATTTCCTGCACCAAAGGAATCCGAGTCGAACCGCCAACCAACACAATTTCATCAATCCGAGAAGGACTCAAATTTGCATCAGCCAAAGCTTGTTTCACCGGCCGCCGCAGCCGCTGCACCAAATCGGTGCACAGCCCCTCAAATTGACCGCGAGTTAGTCGCGTTTCCAAATGCAAAGGCCCATCTTCATTAGCATCAATAAACGGCAAATTAATTTCAGTAACACCAACTCCCGAAAGCTCAATTTTAGCTTTCTCAGATGCTTCGATCAAGCGCTGCAAAGCTTGGCGGTTTTTGCGTAAATCCACCCCTTCTTTTTCTAAAAATTGTTCAGCCAACCAATCAACAATTTTCTGGTCAAAATCATTGCCACCCAATTGAGTATCGCCGCTAGTTGCTTTGACTTCAAATACTCCATCTCCAACATCTAAGATAGATACATCAAAAGTACCGCCGCCCAAATCAAAAACTAAAATAGTTTGACTTTCTCGCCTTTCCAAACCGTAAGCCAAAGAAGCCGCAGTCGGTTCATTTAAAATCCGCTTCACATCAAGTCCGGCAATTCTGCCAGCATCCCGCGTCGCCTGTCGCTGCGAGTCGTTGAAATAAGCGGGAACAGTGATTACAGCCCCCGTGACTTCTTGTCCGAGATAGCGCGTCGCTTCATCGGCCAATTTCCGCAACACCATCGCCGAAATTTCCTCTGGGGCGAAATCTTTTTTCAGGCGAGGGCATTTAATTTTGATGTTCCCATTCTCCTCGCGGCGAGTTGTGTAAGGGACGCGCTTTGCTTCTGGAGTCAGTTCGGTATATTTGCGCCCGATGTACCGTTTGACGGCGTAAAAGGTGTTTTGGGGGTTAAGAACATTTTGGCGTCTGGCCATTTGTCCGACAAGGCGTTCTCCTTCCTTGGTGAAAGCAACCACCGAGGGAGTTGTCCGCATCCCTTCTGCGTTGGCAATCACAACCGGTTTGCCGCCTTCCATGACAGCTACTACTGAGTTTGTCGTTCCGAGGTCAATGCCAACTACTTTTCCCATACGTCCGTTGTCTCCTGTGGCGTTGTGTGTAGCTTTTTAAATATAAGCGTTAAGTTCGATCGCATTTATTGTACCTTGTCGAGCCACGGGGCTGCGGAGGGTTATCTCACTCGTGGCCCAAACGGTTCGTAGTGCGGACTGAAGTCCGCAGGCTGTTACGGACTGAAGTCCGCACTACAAACGATCGCGCGGCGGGTTCGTAGTGAGGACTTTAGTCCTTCCATAGCGTTTCTTACCCTACTATGGAAAAAGCTGTCTTCAAAGGACGGGGTTTTAAACCCAAATCTCTGATAATTGTCATTGCGAGCTCTTAGCAAAGCAATCGCCGAGATTATGCGATTGCTTTCCCGAAGCGCAATGACATATATATAAAACTTACTATAATCATCACACAAAAAAGCCATGCCGCGCATCTTTGACAACATCGAAATATCCCTGCTTCCCGCACTCCGAGAAACCATCAAACTCTCCTATCGATCCGATTTTTGCGTTGGCTATTTTAACCTCAGAGGCTGGCGAAAAATCGGCGATTTAATCGAAACATATATGGGCAATCAAGGAGCCTGTTGTCGCCTTTTAGTTGGGATGCAAAGATTGCCCTCCGATGAATTGAATGCTAGTCTTAGCCTGCGTTCCCATCACAGCGGGATTGACAACAGTGAAATAAATCTGCTCAAAAAGCGGATGGCAGAAGAATTTAGGCAACAGTTGACAATCGGCGCTCCAAACGATGAAGACGAGAAAGGTTTGCAACGGTTGAGCTATCAAATTAAAACCAAAAAAGTCATTGTTAAATTATTTTTAGCTTACCCGCTACACGCCAAACTATATCTCGTACACCGTCACGATCCAACCACTCCGATTGTGGGGTTTTTGGGTAGCAGCAATCTAACTTTATCGGGACTTTCCAAACAAGGCGAATTGAATATTGATATTTTAGATGGTGATGCTTGTACTAAATTGCAAAAATGGTTTGACAACCGCTGGGAAGAATACGGCTGCATTGATATTTCTCAAGAACTTGCAGAAATTATCGATCGCAGTTGGGCGCGAACCGAAACAATTCCACCATACCACATTTACCTAAACATAGTCTATCACCTATCCCGCGAAGCCATTGCCGGTCTTGCCGAGTTTCGCATTCCCAAAGAATTTAAGGGTTTATTTAGGTTTCAAGAAGAAGCTGTGAAATTAGCCGCCCGTCACATTACCAAACGCGGCGGCGTGATTATTGGCGACGTTGTGGGTTTGGGTAAAACTTTGGTTGGTACGGCGATCGCCAAAATCTTATACGAAGATTATCTCTTAGAAACATTGATTATTTGTCCGAAAAACTTGGTGAAAATGTGGCAAGAATATGCCGGTGACTACGGGCTTCATGCCAAGGTTTTATCCATCAGCGTAGTGCAGCAAGAATTACCAGAATTGCGACGATATCGAGTTGTGTTAATTGATGAAAGTCACAATCTCCGCAACCGACAAGGTAAGCGCTATCGAGCAATTCAGGAATATATTACAGCTAACGAAAGTAAATGTATTCTGCTCAGGGCTATTTCATTCTAAACAGATCTTTGAGTATGCTACAACTAAAGCCAGCGAGACGTTGAGCTTGAGCCATGTT
>NZ_JAUBVX010000002.1:0-198886 GCF_036706065.1 Microcoleus sp. A2-C3
CTATTTGGTATTTTATCCATCATTACAACTATGTTTTGAGCCAATGAATATCTAATCACTACATATTTATCACTACCCAAAAATGATTCATGAGGAATTAAATTAGGCGAGAATTGAGCAAAAAAAGGCAGCATCATCGCTAAAAGCGAAAGAAAGAGCAAAATTATTGGATAGTTTAAAAGGAAGTAAATATACATTGTTAAAAGCAGAAAGTGACTTATCTAGCGAACAAGAAATAAAATTAAAACAAGTAAAAGATGCTTCACAAAGAGTAGGAGCTATGCACACTTTAAAAGAAGAGCTTCACTCTTTATTTGAAAATAATAATTTTGCTAACGGGATATTAGAATTAACAGATTGGTTAAAAAAGGCACAACCATACTATAAAAAGAGTGTAGAAACAATCAAAAGATGGTTTGGAGAGATTGTGGGGTATTTTGAAGAAAGAACAACTAATGGGATAGTAGAGGGAATTAATACTAAATTAAAGCTATTAAAAAGGTGTGGCTTTGGATTTAGAAATTTAAGAAGTTTTGAAATACGGGCATTACTTTTTTGGCATTTTCCTGAAAAATTAGCACAATAAGTACGGAAGAGCCGGTTTTTAGACGATTTATTTATTGATCAATAGTTTTAGTTTATTGATAAGAGTTAACGAAAAATCAAGGATTTAAAAAATAAATTTCCATGACTTTCCGTCATTTGATTTCCAACTCGACTTGTGTGTACACGGTAGGTCTAAAGCCAGGGGCCCGGCGGGCTCGTCTTTCGGTCAGAAACTTTTTTTTGCCACTCCAAAACTTTTCAAGGTGTGGTTTGTCCAGATTTATTGGGTTTTGGGTAAGTTTTTCAGAGCGGATCTAAAATTCCCGTAAAGTTCCACCCCCTTTCGCAAAACCCTTCCTAAGATAGAAGTTAGGGACGATCGACCTAAAAGCCGATTCAGGAGCAAGTGTGAAGCACCTGAAAAATCCCAAACGAGCGAGCCACAAGACAGGGAGGACATCAAAATCATGGTAAACGCGCCAACAGGGGAAACCCGTATCGGCCAGACCGAACAGGTACAATCCTTAGACCGCGATTGCACAACTCTATCCCGTCACGTACTCCAGCAACTCAAGAGCTTTTCAGCAGATGCTCAGGATCTCAGCGCTCTGATGAATCGCGTCGGCTTGGCTGCTAAGCTGATCGCGCGCCGACTCAGCAGAGCCGGGTTAATGGCAGATACTTTAGGGTTTACAGGGGCTGTGAACGTGCAGGGAGAATCCGTCAAAAAGATGGATGTCTATGCTAATGAAGTGTTTATCTCGGTATTCCAGCAAAGCGGACTTGTCTGTCGCTTGGCTTCCGAGGAAATGGAAAAACCCTATTACATTCCTGAAAACTGTCCGATCGGACGCTACAGTCTGCTCTACGACCCCATAGATGGTTCTTCCAATCTTGACATCAATCTCGATGTCGGCTCAATATTCAGCATCCGCAAGCAAGAGGGGGACGATGCAGACGGTTCTGCCTCCGACTTGCTGCAACACGGACACAAACAAATCGGCGCCGGCTACGTACTCTACGGCCCCAGTACCATACTGGTTTATTCGATCGGGCAGGGCGTTCATTCCTTTACCCTCGACCCCAGTTTGGGCGAGTTTATTCTAGCCACCGAAAATATACAAGTTCCCTCACGCGGCCCGATTTACAGCGTTAATGAAGGCAACTTCTGGCAGTGGAAGGAATCTTTGAGGGACTACATTCGCTACGTGCACCGCAGCGAAGGTTATACCGCCCGCTACGGCGGGGCTTTGGTGGGAGATTTCCACCGGATTTTATTCCAGGGAGGCGTGTTTTTGTACCCCGGAACGGTGAAACAACCCGAAGGCAAATTGCGTTTGCTCTACGAATCGGCTCCTTTGGCGTTTTTGATCGAGCAAGCCGGCGGGCGCGCCAGTACCGGCACTCAAGACATCTTAGACGTAGTGCCGACCAAACTGCACGAGCGATCGCCCTTGATTATCGGCAGTAAAGAAAATGTCGCGATGGTCGAGTCTTTTATTCAAGATCGATCGCGCAATTCTCGCACAGTCGAATCATAGACTTGCATTGCTTTCAGTCGCCGGATCGTCCAATTATCTGCGTTTATCTGTGTTTAAGTAATCGCACAGAATTAATTACATACAGCTTCTTTACGGAGGAAGGCTTGTAGCCAAAATTTTGTGTAATTAATTGTGTTCCACTACTTATCTGCCTTTAATCTGCGGTTGTCTCAATCAAATATCAAATAGTAGGAGCGAAAGTAATGACGAAAACAACAACGAATCACCTGTTAGAAATCAAAGAAATTGGCCAAAGTATCTGGATGGACAATTTGACTCGCGATCTGATCGAGTCCGGCGAACTCAAACAGATGATTGAAAGTCGGGGACTGCGCGGGATTACATCTAATCCGGCGATTTTCGAGAAAGCGATCGCGGGTAATGTAATTTACGACGCGGATATCGAAGCGGGCATCCGGGCGGGCAAATCTGTGATGGAGATTTACGAATCTCTGGTATTTGAAGATATCCGCAACGCTTGCGACATCTTCGCCCCAGTTTACGCAGAGTCGAAGGGTTTGGACGGTTACATCAGTATTGAAGTGCCACCGACGATCGCCAATGACACAAAAAGCACGATTAGCGAAGCCATGCGCTATTACAAAGCCCTCGGCAAACAAAACGTGATGATCAAGATTCCCGGAACCGCTGAAGGGTTGCCGGCAGTGGAGCGAGTCATCAGCGAAGGGATTAATGTTAACGTGACTTTGCTGTTCTCGGTTGACAGCTACGTCGAAACCTTCTGGGCTTACATTCGCGGTTTGGAAGCGCGGGCGGCTAAAGGTTTGGATGTGAGCAATGTTGCTTCTGTTGCCAGTTTCTTCTTGAGCCGGATCGACAGTAACATTGATGGCAAGATTGACGAGAAACTCAAAAACGTTACCGATATTTCCACCAAAGCCAAACTGGAAGCGGTGAAGGGGAAAGTGGCGATCGCCAATGCGAAGGTAGCTTACCAGAAGTATAAGGAGATCGTCGCGAGCGATCGTTGGCAAGCTTTAGCAGCCAAAGGAGCCAAAGTCCAGCGCTTGCTGTGGGCTTCCACCAGCACCAAAAACCCCAACTACAGCGATGTGATGTATGTCGATGAATTAATCGGCCCCGACACGGTTAACACTTTGCCACCGAACACTGTGGAAGCTTGTTTCGATCACTGCGATGTCGCGCCCAGGATTGAGAACAATGTTGAAGAAGCTTACACCCTGCTCGAAAGTCTCAAAGATCGCGACATCGACATCAACTTGGACGAAGTGATGGCAGACTTGCTCCTGGACGGGATCGAGAAATTTGTCAGCCCCTTCCAATCCCTGATGGATTCCTTGGAAGAGAAAGTGAAGAAGCTCGCACCCGTGTAGTGAGCGGGTTTGTATCGGTGAGGGCAGAAACTCTCAGGAGTTTGAATAGATAATCATTTTGCCTTCTAACTGCTGAGATTTAAATCCTCTCTAGGAAAAATGAGCGCAATTGCGCTCATTTTTCCCCGAAAGAAAAATCTTTCTGTCCTATAGCAGGAATCTCGACAGATATATAACTCGAATTTTCCATCTGCAACCGCTGAGGTATGACTGTGAGGGGAGCGCAAAATTTGTCAGCCAACTCCAATCCTGATGGATTCCTTGGAAGAGAAGGTGCAAAAATTGTCACCAGTCTCCTAGAGACATATCTGTATCCTGAAAGGCAGAAGCATTTAGGAGTCAGAATAGATAATCATTTTACCTCCTGACTGCTGAGATTTAAATCCTCTCTAGGAAAAATCTTTTCTGTCCTTGATCTGGAATTTAGCCAGAGATACAACTCGAATTCTTCATCTCCAACCGCTGAGGCATATGCAGACTACCAATACGCTAATAGAGAGTGAGTATGGAACAGACCAACTTGATGTCGCTGAACGGGCGCGACTTCAAGAACTGGAATCCATTGTAGAAAATGGACTTCAGATATTTTATGAAGTGGGGAAAGCCCTTGACGAGATTCGCGAACTCAAACTCTACAGGGAAACCCACAAAAGTTTTGAGGGTTATTGCCGGGAAAGGTGGGCGATAGCCAGACGGACAGCCGATCAGTTTATTGGTGCGGCCCGGGTTATAGAAAATTTGAGCGCAATTGCGCTCAAAATTCCAACAAAAGAAAATCAAGTGCGTCCCTTGGCGGGACTCCCGCCAGAATTACAAATCCAAATCTGGCAAGAGGCGGTAGAATCATCGCCCAATGGTATGCCAACTGGTGCAGCCGTTAAACGTTTGGTGGAACAGCGATTTCCATCTCTAGGAAGCGATCAAACTCCCAAGGATAGTGCTTCAGAATTGGAGAAATTGCGATCGGACAATCAGCGCCTCAGACAGCAAATCCGAGATCAAAACAAAGAAAGGGATAGGCGTGCTGCTGCGGTGGCTTTAGAGTTGGAGCAATTGCGAGCCGAAAACAGGCAACTAAAAGCTGAACTACGACAACGCGATCGAGATTGGGAAGTCCGACTGGCTACTGAAAGGGTTAAAATTCGGGCGGAAGTTATAGCGGAACTCAGAGAGGAAATCCGGGCGGAAGTCAAAGCCGAATATGAAGGGCAGATTAACTCTCTGACTCAGCAATTAGCAGAAATGACGGCAAACTATCACGCGGTATTGGCAAGATTAACAGCACTAGAACAAGGAAAGTAAATAATGGTAGCGATACTTGAAAATCCACTGCGGGTCGGTTTGCGAAAAGAACGGGTGCCGGAACCACAAATTCTGGTAATCTTCGGAGCTTCTGGGGATCTCACCCAGCGCAAACTGGTACCAGCAATTTATCAGATGAAGCGCGATCGACGTTTACCACCGGAAACTACCGTCGTGGGAGTAGCCCGCCGCCCTTGGAGTCACGATTACTTCCGAGAGCAAATGCGCGAAGGCATTGAAGAATTTGGTGGCGGTATTGGCGATGAGGAATTGTGGCAAGATTTCGCTAAAGGTTTGTACTACTGTCCGGGCGACATTGACAACCCCGAAAGCTATCAAAAACTCAAAACTTTCTTAGCGGAACTCGACGAAGAAAGGAAAACTCGCGGCAATCATATATTTTATCTGTCGGTTTCCCCGAACTTTTTCCCAGAAGCAATTCGACAACTGGGGGAGGCTCAAATGCTGGCCGATCCAGTAAAACACCGCTTGGTAATTGAAAAACCCTTCGGCCGCGACTTGAGTTCGGCAAAAGCTCTCAACCGTGTGGTGCAGAAGGTTTGCCAAGAACAGCAAGTTTACCGGATCGACCACTATTTGGGTAAAGAAACGGTTCAGAATTTAATGGTGTTCCGGTTTGCCAACGCGATTTTTGAACCCCTGTGGAACCGGCAATTTGTCGATCACGTACAAATTACCGTTGCAGAAACAGTGGGCGTAGAAGACCGGGCGGGTTACTACGAATCCTCTGGGGCGTTGCGGGATATGCTGCAAAACCACTTGATGCAGATTTTCTGTTTGACGGCGATGGAACCGCCGAACTCCCTCGATGCTGACAGCATCCGCACCGAAAAAATGAAAGTTCTGCAAGCAACTCGCTTGGCAGATTTGAATAACTTGGAGTTTTCGGCGATTCGCGGTCAATATTCCGCAGGGTGGATGAAAGGCAAACCAGTTCCCGGATATCACGAAGAACCGGGGGTTGCTCCCAATTCGACAACGCCGACTTTTGTGGCGATGAAGTTTATGATTGACAACTGGCGCTGGCAGGGAGTGCCTTTCTACCTGCGTACCGGTAAGCGGTTGCCGAAAAAAGTTAGCGAAATTGCGATTCAGTTTCGGGAAGTGCCACTGTTAATTTTTCAGTCTGCCGCCCAACAAACTGCTCCTAACGTTTTGACGATGCGGGTGCATCCCAACGAGGGAATTTCGCTGAGGTTTGAGGCGAAAATGCCGGGGCCGGATTTGCGGACGCGGACTGTGGATATGGATTTCAGTTACGGTTCTTCCTTTGGGGTGACATCTTCGGATGCTTACGATCGCCTTTTGATTGATTGTATGCTGGGCGACCAAACTTTGTTTACTCGTTCTGATGAAGTAGAAGAAGCTTGGCGGGTGGTAACTCCGGCGCTGATGGCTTGGGAATCGTCCAACGATCAAGGTTTGGTGCCTAAATACGAAGCGGGTACTTGGGAACCGACGGAGGCAGAACTGCTAATTAACAGAGACGGCCGCAAGTGGCGACGACTTTAAGAGTAAGAGTCATTAGTCAGCAGTCATTAGTCATTGGTCAGTTGTCAGTTGTCAGTTGTCATTAGCTAGAAGTAAAGAGTAAGAGTCATTAGTCAGCAGTCAGCAGTCATTAGCTAGGAGTAAAGAGTCATTAGTCAGCAGTCAGTAGTCATTAGTTAGTAATTGGTGATTTAGAATCAATTACTAACTAATAGATCTCTTGCAAAAATCCGAAAATACCCTGAAACCATCTGCGTCAATCGGTGTTTATCTGCCCGATATCTGCGGTTGCTCTATGACTAGAAGATTTTTGCAATCTTGTCTAATGACCAATGACCACCCTTCGGCTTCGCGATCGGGCAAGATGACCAATGACTAATGACCAATGATTAATGACTAATGACCAATGACCAATGACTAATGACCAATGACCAATGACCAATGACCAATGACTAATGACCAATGACCAATGACCAATGACTAATGACCAATGACCAATGACTAATAAGAAAGGAGACAAAATTTATGACGATGACACCGATGAAAGCTCCGCCTTTGGTTTCGCTGCAAAATCCTAAAGATGTGTCGATCGACCAAATAGAGGCAGAACTGAGTCAAATCTGGGAAAGTTACAAAGAAGCTGGGTCAAAGGGCGATTTTCCGATCGCGACTAGGGCAACAACTTTTACTTTTGTAGTCTACGAACCGGAAGAAACTCAGCATTTATTAGCGGATCTAGGATTTTACGAAGGGCCGATTGACGGTATTAGCGGGCCGATGACGGCATCTAGCATCAGGGCTGCTCAAAAATCTTACGGAATGCCGAGAACTGGCAAGCCTAGCGCTGAATTGCTGGCGACTTTGCGGGAAGAAGTGGCTCACAAAAATGCCAAGGGAGAGCTTTTGGGTTCGACTGGCTTGGGTTCGGCGGGTTCGGGGGTTGCGGACGCGATCGTAGCTGCGAATCCCTGCCGGATTATTGCTCTGTGTCCGACGGCGGGGGAAGACACGGGCGTGCAGGCTCAAGTAGCTGCTTATTGTCCGGTTCACAAGCGCGACAGCGGCAATCTGATCTGCTGCGAGTATATTACGCTCCGGGGTACGGAAGCTGCTCTGGAACGGGTGAGCGCGATCGTGACGGCGCTGACGATCTCGGATTTGCCGACGCTGCTGTGGTGGAAAGCTCATCCCGATGCCGATCGAGGTTTGTTCCAGCGGCTGGCGGAAACTAGCAGTTCTGTGATTATCGACTCTAGCAGCTTTGCTGAGGAGGAGGCAGAGTTGCTGTTGATGCAAAGTTTAATAGAGGAAGGAATTCCGATCGCCGATCTGAATTGGCGCAGGCTGGCGGCGTGGCAGGAATTGGCTGCGGAGGCTTTCGATCCGCCGGAACGTCGGGCGGCAATTCAAGAGATCGATCGAGTGACAATCGATTATGAAAAGGGCAATTCTAGTCAAGCACTGATGTATTTGGGCTGGCTGGCGAGCCGGCTTGGGTGGCGTCCGGTTGCTTTCAAACAGGAAGAGGGCGACTATCAAATCAAGCGAATTAAATTTGCGGGTGCCGACGAACGTGTTGTAGAAGCTGAGTTAGCGGCGATTCCAACTGCTGATACAGGCGATGTACCCGGCGATTTGATTGCTCTGCGTCTGAATTCTACGAACGAAAACGCTGACTGCGGTACGGTTCTGTGTTCCGAAACCGGCGGCTGTATGCGGATGGAAACGAAAGGTGGTGCTCAGACCGCTCGATTTAACCAAGTGACTCCTCTGTTTGACCAGGTGACGGAACAGTTGCTCGGCCAGCACTTGAAGAGTTGGGGCCGGGATGTGCTTTATCAGGAAAGTTTGGCGGTGACGGCCCGGATGCTGAAATTGGCTAAGCGGTAAAGAGAAGGAAGAAGGAAGAAGGAAGAAGGAAGAGGGATTGAGTTAATATTCAGTGGGGTAGGCAATGTCTGCCCTACTTTTATTCTTCTCTTTTCTTCCTACCCTACCCTTCGGGAACCCCTGCGGGGAACGGGAACGGCTTCGCCGAACGCGCTCTTCGCGTCTTCGCGGTTCGTTAAATAGTTATTATTTGAGCGGTTCGAGAGCAATACTCATAACTTTATCAACTGTCTATTTTTATGAGGAAAGATTGCATAAATCTTTGATTGATACAGAAACCGCAGATGCAAGGCAGATTAACACAGATAAACGCAGATAATTTTATGATTGAAAAGTGATTTTAGCAATCTTATCTATTATTTATTGTAACTAAGTAGAACTATGAGTTTAGTAATTGCTGGCGAACGCAGCGGTGTGGGAAAGACTACTGTTACGATCGCCATTTTAGCTTATTTAATCCGCCGCGGCTTGAATGTGCAATCTTTTAAGGTGGGCCCGGACTACATCGATCCGATGTTTCATGCTTTTGTGACTGGCCGCCCTTGTCGAAATTTAGACCCGGTTTTAACGTCTGAATCTTATGTGCAACAGTGTTTTTTCCGTCACGTTCAAGATGTCGATTGCGCTTTGGTTGAAGGGGTAATGGGTTTATTTGATGGGGTGTCTCAAAAGAAGGAAGAAGGAAGAGGGAAGAAGGAAGAAGGAAGAGGGAAGATGGAAGAAGAACAAAAATATGCTATTTCTTTTGCTTCTACGGCTCATGTTGCTTGTTTGCTGAATTTGCCGGTATTGTTTGTGATAGATTGCAGCCGGCTGTCTGGTTCTGTGGCTGCGATCGCCCACGGTTTTCGTTCTTTTAACCCAAATCTTAATTTCGCTGGCTTGGTGTTGAATCGGGTGGCTAGCGATCGACATTTGGAGTTGCTTACAGATGCTCTAAAACCGCTCAATTTACCGATTTTAGGGGTTTTGCGTAGGGATGAGGCTGTTACTATTCCCGATCGCCATTTAGGCCTGATTCCGGCTGAGGAGTTGCCGAATCTTCGGGCTGCGATCGATAAATTGGCGGATTTGGCTGCTGTTAGTTTTGACTGGGAGCAACTTTTGCCTTTGTTGGCTGCGACTCCTATCGGGGGGGGTGAGGGGTCTGAGCAACTTTCGGGTAGATACAGTCTCCCTTACGATATTATAACTAAAAAAGATGATGTTGTCAACTGTTTGGGAAAACAATTTGGAGTGAGGATTGCGGTTGCGCGCGATCGGGCTTTTAATTTTTACTATCAGGACAATCTTGATTTATTGGCAGAATTGGGTGCCGAATTGGTCTTTTGGAGTCCGTTGGATGACTCGGTTTTTCCTGACAACGTGCAAGGGTTGTATTTTGGTGGCGGTTTTCCCGAAGTGTTTGCTGAGGAATTGAGCAATAATGTTTTAATTCGGGATGCTGTCAGAAGTGCGATTTTTGCGGGAATGCCGACTTATGCGGAGTGTGGCGGTTTGATGTATTTGTGCGATTCTATTGTAGGCTTCGATGGGAATTCTTGGCAAGGGGTGGGTGTTTTGCCTGCTGCTGCTGCGATGGGAAAGCGGTTGACGCTTGGATACCGAGAAACTGTGGCCGTGAGGGATAGTTCGGCGTTAGTTGTAGGGGATGTGGTTTGGGGACATGAGTTTCATCGATCGCACTTAACTGTAGAACCGACTAATCCAGTTTATCACAGTTGGAGGTACGGCAAGCGGGGGGAAGTTGAGCAGGTTGGTGAGGGTTGGGGGGTTTATCAAGTTCATGCTTCTTATTTGCATTTGCATTGGGGGGCGAGGCCTGATATTCCGGCTCGGTTTTTGCAGCGGTGTGCTGAGTTTGATTGTAATGCTATTTTGGGCGAGAAGGTGAATTAGATTTTTTTAACCACAGAGGGCGCAGAGGGCGCAGAGAGGGGATATAGAGGGGTATTTGTATTATGCTTTTGATGGGATGAGCGAGGTGATGTTGGGATTGTAATGCTATTTTGGGCGAGAAGGCGAATTAGATTTTTAACCACAGAGGGCGCAGAGGGCGCAGAGAGGGGATATAGAGGGGTATTTGTATTATGCTTTTGATGAGATGTTGGGATTTATGACTACATTAGTTTCGGTTAAGCAATTGTCGGCACAATGGATAACATCGGAGAATTTTCGGAGTTATGGTCAAGTTATTTCTGCGAGTTTTGATGGTAAGTTTTTTGATGATGAGGATGCTCGGTTAAATTTAAGCAATGGTATGCCTAGATTTTACATTATGCGGTTGCATGAGAACGGTCGCAAGTTTGGTAAAATTACTCGGCACGTTGAATGTACTCAGTGTTTGGGCGCGCTGGATGGGAAGAGTTGGTTGATGGCTGTTGCGCCTCCTGGGGATAGCGATAAACCGAGTTTGGAGGATATTGTTGCTTTTCGGATTCCGGGTAGTTGTTTTATTAAGTTAGATGTGGGAACTTGGCACGCTGGGCCTTATTTTGATGCGGATTTTGTGGATTTTTATAATCTGGAATTGAGCGATACTAATGTGGTCGATCATTTTAGTTTTGATTTTGTGAAGCATTACAATCTGGAATTTGAGATTGTCTAAATCCCAAAACAGCACCTAAAAATCTTTAGGTAATCAAGTTATGAAAATTCGTTGCATTGCTAAAACGGGTGAATGTCTCCCTGAAAATTATATAGATCCGCCACGCGGCTACACTCCAAAAGTCGAGTTACCACTAACAATAGACAAGGAATATGTTGTTTATGCTATCCGAGAATGGAAAGGAACTGTTTGGTATTATATCTGCGATGGTAATTACAGCTATTATCCCATCCATAATCCTGCACCGATGTTTGAAGTGGTTGACAGCAGAGTTTCTAAGTATTGGCGGTTTGAACTTTCGCCCAATGGATTGTTAATGATAGCGTTTGAAGAGTGGTTGACTGATCCTTATTTTTATGATAAGCTGACGGATCAGGAAGAGGCAGAGGTTGAGATTTTTGATAAGGTTAAGGAATTAATGGATGCTGAAGATTTTGATTTGCCTCCGCTGGATGTCGCTGTTGAGAAGTTGCGGGAAACTGTCAGTGTTTGAGTTGGGCAAAGAGTGCAGGTAAATTTAGTCTTTTTGGCTTGACTCACATACCTTTAAATGGTATCAGATAGGAAGCAGCAGAAATTTGTTTAAAAAATGAACAAAAAACTTGAATCCAATAATAACTATGAGATACTAGACGGCGATGATGTTTTGTTATTCGATAAAGCTACTTTTCTGGTACGCAGGTTTGAAGAGCTAGTCACTAGCCAGTTTATTGAGATACTCGATCTTATTGCAATAAGGGAATCTCGGGGGAAATCAATAATTAATTGGATGAAAGAGCTACGGATCAACGAAGAAATAATAATTAATGCAGGAGATGTAAACTGGAACTCCCCTCAAGAAGGAATAGATTGTCAAGTTCTCAAAATTGGTTATAAGGGTTGGCAAAAAGGAAGGCTTCAAATAAAAGTCAATGAAAATTTTCAGTCTGGGAAAACTCAGGTATGTATAAAGTTTTGTCCTGATGAACCAGCAAAGCAAACATCACCTTTAGATGATATCAGACAATCCGAGGAATACAAAAAACTGAGCAATAATAACTGACTGCCCGATCGCGATTACAATACAATAATCGATCGCACTTATATCTGAAGCTTAGATTTTTAACCGCAGATGAGGGCGGATGTACGCGGATGTACGCTGATGTTTTTTGGGAGGGACTCATGGTAAATATAGAAGAATATGTCGATCGCACATCCGAAATGATAAACTTACCCATCAAACCCGAACATCGGCCTGGTGTTGTGGTAAACTTCGAGAGGATAGCTGCGATCGCCCAACTCGTTACAGAATTTCCTTTACCCCCAGAAATCGAAGCTGCACCAGTGTTTCAACCTTGATTTTTAACCGCAGATGAACGCAGATGAAGCCCAATTTTTAGCAAAAGCGGATGCAGTCGCCACAGCATCGGCGGTTAAAAGTGGTAAAATTACAGCGACAGCGGTTGTGAATGCTGCTTTAGAACGAATTGCCGATCGAGGTAAAACACTCAATTGCTTTACGGCAATTACCGCAGAAAGTGCGATCGCAGCAGCCGAAAAGATAGATAATGCGATCGCACGCCACGAAAACCCAGGCCCCTTAGCAGGCGTTCCCTTCGCAGTCAAAAATTTGTTCGATGTCGGTGGAATTACGACCCTAGCCGGGTCAAAAATCAACGCTGACAACCCTCCCGCTACTCAGGACGCGGCCGCGGTCGCCCGACTCAAACAAGCTGGTGCAATCCTTGTAGGTACGCTCAACATGGATGAGTACGCCTACGGTTTTGTTACCGAAAACAGTCACTACGGCGCGACTCGCAATCCCCGCGATACTGCGCGCATCGCCGGCGGTTCTAGTGGGGGTTCCGCAGCAGCAGTCGCCGCCGGTTTAGTACCTTTCAGCCTCGGTTCTGATACTAATGGTTCCATCCGCGTCCCCGCTGCTTTGTGCGGTGTGTTTGGGTTTAAGCCTACTTACGGCCGTTTATCAAGGGCTGGCACTTATTTGTTTTCGAGTAGTTTGGATTGTGTGGGGCCGTTTGGGCGATCGCTCCGAGACATGGCGCTACTGTACGATATCCTACAAGGCCCGGACGATCGCGATCCTGTTTGCACCCAGCGCCCGCCAGAACTTTGTTCGCCACAGTTAGATATAGGAATTCAAGGATTGCGAATTGCGGTTGCTGATGGGTATTTCGCGACAGGGGCCGAACCGGAAGCTTTGGATGCTGTAGAAATAGTTGCTAAGGCCTTGACAAATGCCTTAAAATGTGGTATGAAAGCAGAAAAAACAACAACAAACCCCCCAAAAATTGGAGGGCTTGCAACTGTCAGCATACCGGAATCCGATCGCGCGAGGGCGGCAGCGTTTATAATTACGGCTTGCGAGGGTGGAAACTTGCATTTAGAGAATTTGCGATCGCGCCCTCAAGACTTTGATCCGGCCACGCGCGATCGTTTTTTGGCTGGAACCCTGATTCCTGGGACGTGGTACGTGCAAGCGCAGAGATTTAGACAGTGGTATCGCGATCGAATTCGCGCCATATTCCAACATACAGATATCATTCTCGCACCCGCAACCCCGATCGCCGCTCCTGAAATTGGTGTCGAGAAAATGGTCATCGCCGGACAAGAAATATTAGTGCGTCCCAATCTAGGACTGTTCACCCAACCCTTATCATTTATAGGCTTACCCGTTCTTTGCGTGCCCGTACAGCGGCCCGGCGCTTTGCCCTTGGGGGTACAAATTATCGGTGCCCCCTACAGCGAAGCGGTGATTCTCCGAGTCGCTGCGGTACTAGAATCGCAAGGCATTATATCTGCCGAATCAATTTAGTGCTATTTCTAGGGTTTGTTGTTGCGGTGGAAGCGTCTCTTAGTCCTTCTGGCTATAGCTTTGCGCTTCTGCTTTTCGAGGGGGGTTTCAAAGTGGCGGTGTTTTCTCATGTCGGGGAAAATTCCCGCTTTGGAAACTTGTCGCTTAAACCGTCGTAGGGCTGACTCAATCCCTTCATTTTCGCCGATTACAACTTGGGTCATTCTTTCTCCTTAATGTTTGTTAGATCAAGTTTTATCATATCAAGCTTTCTGGCAACGCGACCTATTGGATGTCGGGCGATCGACCAAAACCTCAAAATTATACCAAATCCGCTGCTACCGGCACTCTTAATTTTTTAGTCCGCGGAGGCGGACTTGGTATGTGTAGCCGCGAATTCTATTCGCCCGGTTCTAATCGGTTTGGGCGATTAACTGATTTTCCTGCCGCAGGTAAGCTTGAATAAACGAATCTAATTCGCCATTCATCACATCTGCGATAGCGGTGGTTTCCACCCCAGTCCGCAAATCCTTGACCATTTGGTATGGGTGAAACACGTAATTCCGAATTTGCTGGCCCCAAGCCGCCTCTACCATGTCGCCCCGAATCTCGGCAATTTCCGAAGCCCGCTGTTCCTTCGCAATCACCAACAGGCGCGCTTTCAGCAGTGCGAGAGCTTTTTCCTTATTTTGTAACTGACTGCGTTCTTCGGTACAGCGGACAGCCAAGCCTGTCGGAAGGTGAACGATGCGGACAGCCGTTTCTACCTTGTTAACGTTTTGTCCGCCCTTGCCGCCTGCGCGGGAAGTTGTGATTTCTAAGTCTTTTTCTGGGATATCCAATTGTACCGATCGATCGAGCACCGGCATCACTTCCACGCCCGCAAAACTCGTTTGACGCTTATCATTAGCGTTAAACGGCGAAATTCTGACCAAACGGTGAGTGCCTTTTTCCGACCTCATGTAGCCGTAAGCGTAGCGGCCGAGAATTTCCAAAGAAGCAGATTTAACACCTGCTTCCTCTCCCTCAGAAATCTCCATTAAATGCACTTTATAACCTTGACTTTCTCCCCAGCGGGTGTACATCCGCAGCAGCATTTCCGCCCAATCTTGAGCATCCGTGCCGCCCGCCCCGGCGTTAATTGTCAAAACCGCGCCGCCTTCGTCGTAGGGCCCCGATAGCAATTGTTGCAGTTCCCACTGGTCAAGTTCGCGGGTTAACTGAGAAAGACTCGATGAGGCTTCTTGGAACAGGGACTCGTCGGCTTCTAACTCCAGCAGTTCTAAAATAGCTCTAGCGTCTTCTAGGCTAGTCTGCCAGCCGTGATATTGGTCTAAATGAGATTTTAAGTCATTAAGTTCTTGGAGGGTTTCTTGAGCTCGATCTTGGTCGTCCCAAAATGCTGGTTGGGCGCTGATTTGCTCTAAGTCTTGAATTTTGGCTGTGAGTGCGGGGATGTCAAAGATAGTCCTGGGTTGTACCCAGTCGATCGGACAATGTTTGGATATTGTGTTTGATGTCTAGAACTTCCACTGTGAATTTTCCTAGTTGTGGGGTGTTATATTAATTTTAGCTTGCTGCTGACTTGTTGTTGCACAAATACTAAGAAAGATTTTTTGACCGCAGATGAACGCGGATGAACGCGGATCTTTCTAAATATACTGCGAACCTGTGGAATTGAAAGTTTTGCCGCATTCGTGAGCGCATACATCCAACCTTTTGGAACATGAAAAACTTTTTGTGAGGTCTTCGCGAAACCAATCACAGGCGATCGCATCTTTGATAGATTTAGTTCTGAGAGAATTAAATCCATCGCCGTACTTTTCAATTAAAGCCAGCATTTGGGGTCTGTAAGTGTCGTTATAAATAACGTATTTGGTATGGCTGACCCAACAGCAAGGCCAGAGTTCTGCTTCAAAAGAAATAAAAATATCTTTGCTGGCTTGAGTTTGACAGCTAATTTCTACGTTGCGGTAGTAATTGTTTAGGCTACCAAATGTTTCTACAGCTTGGATAAATTGGTCTCCCTGTGGATTTTTATATTGTTCCAATGATGGGGGTTGGAGTTCTTGGCTGGCTGGCTGTGATCGGACAGGAAGAGTTGGTTCTGGTGCTTTAGAGGTTTCGATAGCTATAGCTTGATACCAAGCATAATTTGCTTTTTCTGGTTGCCCCAACTGCGTCAACACTTTAGCTAAATTGCGATAAGCTCCGGCAAAATTGGGTTTAAGCTCGATCGCCTTTTGGTAATAAGCACTAGCTGGCTGCCACTGTTGCTGTTGAGCATAAAGACTGCCTACATTAGCATAAACTTCTGGAAAATTAGGCTGAATTTCGAGTGCCTTGGCGTAACAATCTGCTGCTGCTTGCATCTTCCCCAAACCTTGAAAAGCGTTGCCTAAAGTTTTGCAGGCTGCTGCAAAATTAGGCTGAATTTTTAGGGCTTGTTGGCTGGCTGCGATCGCCTCTGAGAGCTGTCCTTGTCTCAAACAGTCCTCCGCTTGTTGGTGCAAGCCAACAGCGGTCTGTGTTTGATTCTGAGGGGCTGACGCATTAGTTGTTGCTGGTTGGTTGGGGCGATCGCTCTTAGCATCTACCTGAGAGTTTTCTGCCTTCTGAGGCTGTTGATTTGCCGACTCTTTGTCATAAATCTCTTTCGCCACAAAACGAGAGGTAGCTTTTGGTACAAACTCGATAAATCCTAGTTGTTTGGCTAAATCCCTAGCTGCTTCTACTTGGTGCTGGTTGTGTTCAAATATCAAGTAGTGCCAGACTGCTTTTCCGCCAGCTTGGATAAAGGCATTAACAGATTGCATTATCCTGTCCCAGTTGGTATTTTGGCGGTAAATGCTGTTAGTATCAGCCAATCCGTCGATGCTAAAAGTTACGGTATCGTGTTCTCCTGTCATTGTCTGTGCCAGGGTGCGCCACCAGTCTGGGTTACGTCCGCTACCGTTGGTGTACAGACCAATCTGAGGAACTCCCATGCGGTGCCAATATTCGATCGCAGGAATTGTGGTATTGCTAGTCATAGCATCCCCGTAGTTGCCGCACATATATATCAAATCCAATTGAGAGCAAAACTCTTGTGGGAAAATTCTCTCAATATCTTCAATCTTTAATTCTGCTGCGGGCAAAATCGGGTTGTCAGTGCGGGGACACTGCGGGCAAGCTGCATTGCACCGGGAAGTAATTTCTACGCTGACTCTCCTGATATCTTCATATTTTAAGTACATGAGTGTTCTCCTATTGATTTGTGATTAATGTTGAAATTGCGATCGACAGCATGAGATGACAAGATTTTTGAGCGATCGGTTAAAAATTCAAATTATACCTCGATTCATCTGTGGAGTAAATCTAAAATTGAAAATCTCAAATCGACTGACGGCTATCTTGGTTGTAAATCTTAATCAAAAACCGCAGCCGGATGTCGATCGCGCTACGGTTTTTTTTAAGCTAAACCTTCAATGATTAATCGCGGCCGTTGATAGCAATCATCAGGCGCAGAATGAAGATGAACAAGTTGATGTAAGTCAAGTACATCGACAAAGCGGCTGGCAAATATTGGTCATCGCGGTAACTGCGGGGCAGAATGTAAAAGTCTACAATCGCAGCGCCAGCAAATATAAACACGCCGATGCCAGAAATGCCAATTTCCAACCAGGTTGGGGTGTAGACACCGAAAAACGACAGCAAAAATTGACCGCCAACGACGACTAACAAAGCAATCACACCTAAACTGATGGTTTTGGTGATGGCCATGCCGTCTGTTTCCGACAAGTTAGAGCCAATTTGGCGGGCGGCGATAAAGGTAATGCCACATCCGAGGGCTGCAAAACCGATGCCAGCAATGCCGACTCCTTCGTTTCTGAGTGCTACAGACACCAATCCGCTGAGGGTGTAGCCGGTAAGCAGGCTGTAGGTTACTAGGAGGGGTAAGGCGGTGCTATTGTTACCTTTTTCGGCGACACCGCGAACGACAAAGAACAGAATTAATTGTAGGACGATCGCGCCAATAAACGTGGGAAAGAAGATTCCGGGATAGTTGCGGATGACTCCGAGGCCACCGTAGGCGCCGACAGCGGTTAAGACAAGTCCGCCACCGACGAAGGGGAGGGCGTTGGAGATGACGTTGGGGCCAACCAGCGCGTGGTTTTTGGCCTCGCGCACGGCTTCGCGGAAGTTGCTGGTGTTACTCACGAGGATTTACCTAATTTTGGCTGAGATTTGCTATCTATATTTTGACAGCTTTATAGCCGGTTGACAAAACCTGGAATAGTTTAAAGATTTGATAAAGAATGGGTGAGATCACTTCCAGGTAGGAAGTAATTGTTTATAATCAGCGGCGTACAAGTAAGTCTGTGCCGTGTCTTCGTTATCTGGGGACGATCTCTGACACGGTTGTCGATCGTCTTAGAGCTATAATTGAGGTTAAAGTGTCGGCGCTATCTGCGGCGATGGGCAAGCTGAAAGTCGATCGAATTGCAGGTAGCACAGGTCAATCAATTTGGAATTTGGGATTTACCATTTGGGATTGATGACTGTATGCTCGAAGCAGGGGCCGCAGTGGATTTGAGGTTTTTGATTGGCGACGCGAGTTGAAACTAGGGACAGGAAAGCCCAATAATCTAAAATCTAAAATCTAAAATCTAAAATCTAAAATCTAAAATCGATTCGGTTAGTTGCTCGCAGTAGCTCACACAGGGAATTTCCAAAAAAATAACGATCGAGAGATTGAGTTCGATCGACAAAATGCTAAATAGGTAATGTCCAATGCCCACATTTTTTGCTCACAAATTATTGCCACCTGCCGCCGGAATTCTATTGGCTGCAACCGCCGTTATTTCCGGGGGTCAAGCTGCCGTTGCAGCTAATGTCCGAGCCGTTTATACCGCTACTTCAGGGCCTGGTTCAGAAAATTTGCTGCTGGCTCAGACAGGTCAATCCCCCCAAGGTATCATTTCTCCAAGCCCCAGCCCGGTAACGGTAAACCGGGCGGCTCTGCCCGTGAGAATTCCTGAGCCTTCAATGCTGGCGGGGTTGGGTTTAGTTGCCGGTTCGCTGGCGGTGACTCGCCGGAGAGTCAGTCGATTTTAGATTTTAGATTGAAGAATTTTAGATTGACTCCACAGATGAATCTGGGAGCTTGAACTTTGGTCTAAAATTGGGATCTCCACTTAGGAGCGTCGGGGGAAGAGCCGAGGGGAACACAGGCGGGATGCCCGTGCCCTCAAAAATGCGGATGAAATCTCTATTTAAGAATTTTAGCCGATCGCGTCGCGGAGAGCATTTTTAGTCATCGCTGCGATCGACTGTTCAGAAGCCTTCGGCAAATGATAGTATTTTCCGCCAGAAGTCTTAGCCAACTCCTTCGCAAAACCAGTCGAAATAAACTTACTCTCAGTATCAATCACCAGCAACTGCATTCCCAACCCGCGAATTTTGGCAGCAATTTCCAACAATTCCTTCTTAATATCCGGCTTTTCGCCATCTAAAATCGGTTCACCCAAAGAACGAGCCAAAGGAATATTACCGCGTCCGTCAGTAATCGCAACAATCGCCACTTGACCAATATCTCCAGACTGCCGCGCGTTAACTCCCACGCGCACCGCCTGCGTCAAACCGTGGGCGAGGGGCGAACCACCGCCGCAGGGCAACCGCTCCAAACGCTTGCGGGCTAAGGCTATCGAGCGAGTCGGCGGTAGCAATACCTCTGCTTGTTCTCCACGAAACGGAATCAGCGCAACTTGGTCACGACTTTGATAAGCTTCCGTGAGTAACTGCATGACTGCACCTTTCGCCGACTGCATCCGATTGAGAGCCATCGAACCCGAAGCATCCACGACAAAGACGACTAAAGCTCCAGCTTTTCTCGCCAAGCGCTTCGCCCGAATATCTCCCTGTTCCACAAATACGCGCTTTTCTCGATTTGGGCTGGAACTCGCCGTGGGTTCCTGGTCTGAATTCCTTTGGCGGCGGGCTTTTTGGTAGGGTGCGGCGGCGCGGAGAGTCGCGTCAACGGCGATGCGCCGGACGGGGCCTTTGGGCAACATTGGCTTGACGTAACGGCCTCTATCTTCGGAGAAAATGGTGCTTCGGCTGCCGGATTTGCCTTGGCGGTTGGCGGATTGGGCGAAGAATAGCACGTCGGGGTCGAGAATTACGCCTTCGGGGTCGAACAGAAATTCTTCGGGAATGGTATCTTTTTCTGGTTCTTCTTCAGGCTCCGGTTTGTCTTCATCCTCTTGGTCTTCTTCGTCTTCTTGTTCGTTTTCGGGTTCGTCTTGTTCTTGTTCTGACTGCTTTTGTGGCGGTGGCGGCGGGGGAGGAGGAGGTGAGTTTTCGTCTGGGGGAGTTTGGATGACGGTGGCGCGGGGTACGATGACTAATTCTACGGCGCGGCGCAGGTCTTCGGCGTTAACTTCTGTGCGTCCCTCAATGGCGGCGCAGGCTTTGGCGACGCGGACTGCGAATATTTCGGCGCGGTGTCCCTGAACTACGCCACGGATAGCTTCTTCGACTAGGTAGGCAATTTGTTCGCGGCTGATGGTGACATCTTTGAGCCATTCTCTGGCGAGGATGATTTGGGTTTTGAGGTTGTCGGTATCTTCGCTGTATTGGTTGAGGAATTCTTGGGGGGAGCTGGAGTAGGATAAAGCTTGTTCTACTGCATAGACTCTTTCTTCTAGTTGGAGTGCTGCGTCGGCGGAAAGGACGATCGCGATGCGATCGAGTAAATGTTCTCTCAACGGCCCTTCTTCAGGGTTGTAGGTGGCGATGAATAGAGGTTTGCAAGGGTGTTGGAAGCTGATGCCTTCGCGCTCTATTTGGTTGCGCCCTTCGGTTAATACTGTGAGTAATTGGTTGGAAATATTGTCATCAAGGAGGTTAATTTCGTCTACATAAAGTACGCCTCGATTTGCTTGGGCTAAGAGTCCTGCTTGAAATACAGTTTGACCAAATCTTACAGATTGTTCGACATCGACGGAACCTAAGAGTCTGTCTTCGGTGACACCCAAAGGAATTTGAATGAATGGTGTGGGAATTATTTCTGTATTTGGGGAATTAGTATCGGTGTGGGCATCTTGCCCGCTTGCTTCTGCTAACTCTTGCCCGCTTGTTTCTGCTAACTCTTGCCCGCTTGTTTCTGCTAACTCTTGCCCGCTTTCTTCTAATAAAGAAGATGTGTTTTCTACAAAAATTTCATCTGGTTCGGCGTTGCAAAAAGAGTCTTTAACAATTTCAATTGGTGGGAGTAGGGAATGCAAGGCGCGGGCCATTACTGATTTTGCTGTACCGCGGCGGCCTGCGATCGCAACTCCTCCCAATCCGGGATCGACTGCTGCTAATAGTAGGGCTAATTTGATGGCTTCTTGCCCGACTACGGCGGTGAGGGGAAAGGCTGTGGTGGAAGGGCTAAGGTTGGCTGCGGGCATAGGATTTTGGGCTGTAAAAATTTGAACTTAATGTTTAGTTTACTGGTTGAAGGATTTTGACTTCTAGGGGCAGAATCACGGTAAAAGTTGAGCCGACTCCGATTTCTGATTCTAGCTCGATTTTGCCTTGTAGCAGTGTCACGAGCCGCGATACTATGGCTAATCCCAGGCCGGTGCTCTCGGTAGGAAATTTGTGTCTGCTAGGTTCTCCTGCTTGAAAGAAGGCGTCAAAGATGCGATTTTGATCTGTGGGGGCAATGCCAATACCAGTATCTGTAATTGCGATCGCCCAATGTTCTGCCCCAGCTTGACGGCAGTGTAATTCGATGCTACCGGATTCTGTATAGCGAATGGCATTACTCAGCAGGTTGGTGACAATTTGTTGCAGCCGCTGTCCGTCGGCGACTACTTGTTTTGGGGCGCAGTCGCTGGTAACTGCGAGCTTTAGTCCTTTAGCATCAGCCATTGGCTGCATCATTTCTACTACGGTGTTAATTATAGATTGTACATTAGTTTGCCGCAGGTTAAGTTTAATTTTTCCGGCGTCGGCGCGAGAAAGTTCTAGGGCGTCGTTAATCAGGCGCAGCAACTGTCTGCCGTTGCGCAATACTCGCTCGATGTGTTCGATGCCGGGGAGGGTATCTTTGATTTCCGATTGCCATTTTTCTTGGCGCAAAAACAGTTCGGAATAACCGATAATTGAGTTGAGGGGAGTTTTGAGTTCGTGAGCTAAATGGTAGACGTTTTCTTGATTGACGCTGACGAGGCGATTCAGTTCTTGATTTGTGAGTTGTAACTGAGTTTGGATTTGTTGAAGTTCCCGCAGCCTCTGAGCGACGTAGCTATTCAAACACTGAGCAATTGCTTCATCTACTACGGCATCTATGAGCCGAAAAGCTCTGAATACTTCGGCGGTGGTTCCTGCTAGCAATTCTGCTTCTAATTGGGAGAATATTACTTGACGCAATAAGTGGTATTCCCGGGCTACTTCTGCAGCGTCGTAGCCTTGTTCTGCTCTGAGAAATCCGTGATCTAAACTGGCTTCAATTATTACTATTATTTCGCTGTTTTGATATTGGGAAAGCACTGTGGCCATCGCGGCCAACAGGTGAGGTATGTGATCCTCTATTGCTGAGTGCGTTAAGGCGTCAGCACTTTCAATTTTTCTGTCCTGACGTACTGCTGCAATCCAGTTTTTGACGATAGTATCGGTTTTGTCGGCGAGCACTTGGCTGTAGTCCATGATGTCTGCGTGGGGGTTGAGTTTGGCAGATGTTGCCCATGCTTCATTGTAGTTGAGCGATCGCCCGATCGACATACCAAACTTCGGGCGATCGCAACCCTGCCAAAAGAAGTAGTTTTGAGGTAATTTTTTCAGGAGTGCCGGATCTCTGTCGAGCGGTTGATCCCAGCTTGTCAATGCCAAAAATAGCACTTAAACTTATTGACATAATAGCCATAAAGTAGTATAATCCCTCAAACCGAGAGTTGGGAATTTTTAAGTTTTAATTTTGTCAGGGGACTCAATGGAAAACGTGCAAGCTGCGATCGCTGTGGCAACATTTATCGGTGTAGTTTTCTTAATAATTACAGAATGGATACACCTCACAATTGCGGCATTCCTGGGAGCGCTGATTCTGGTGTTTACCCACGTGATGACGTTAAAGGATGCGATCGAATATATCGATCGCAGTCACGGAACGCTGGGCTTATTTTTCGGAGTGATGGTCATGGTGAGAGCCTTTGAGCCGACCAAAGTATTCGATTATTTGGCAACTAAAATGGTGTTGTTGGCTAAAGGCAAAGGCAAAAATCTCTTGCTGGGAATTGTCGCAATTACAACACCTATTTGTGCAGTTTTACCCAATGCCACAACAGTCATGTTGCTAGCACCGTTAATTCCGCCAATAGCTCAAGAAATCGGGGTAGATTTTGTACCATTACTGATTTTAATGGTATTTGTAGCTAACAGTTCTGGATTGCTGACGATCGTGGGAGATCCGGCGACATTCATTGTCGGCGATGCGATTAACATGAGTTTTGCAGATTACCTAACTCAATTAAGTTTGGGCGGGGCGATATCAGTAGCAGCTTTAGTAGCTATATTACCTTGGCTGTTTCCCGAAATTTGGCGAAAAAAATTAGACAATTTGAATAATTTGCCACAGCCAACAATCAATCACCCGCGAATTTTAGTAGTGGGCGGCTTAATCACAGCTTTCGTGCTGGTATTTTTTGTAGTAGGAGAGTCTCTGCCAATACCAATTTCACCGGCGGCGGTTGCTTTGTTGGGCGCTGGTTTGGCAATGCTTTTAGCTCACCATTCCAAAATAGATACTGTTAACAATATTTTGCGGGATTTAGATTGGAGCACGCTGTTATTTTTTATGTCGTTTTTTGTGCTAATTGGCGGTTTAGAAAAAACCGGAGTCATTGGCAGTATGTCAGGATTTTTAGCAGTTGTTTTAGGTAAAAATATTTTTCTGGGTTCTTTAGGTTTGTTATTTTTTGTGGGTTTGATGTCAAGCGTAGTGCCAAATATTCCGTTGGTAGTGGCGATGGTGCCACTGTTAAAACAGTATGTGGTGAATGTCGGCCTCGCACCGACAGAAGTGCTGAATCCAGATTTTGCAGGCCAGTTTCCACCTGCTGTACTACCGCTGTTTTATGCGATGATGTACGGGGCAAATTTAGGCGGAAACGGCACTTTGATAGGAGCTTCTTCTAATGTAGTGGCTGCGGGAATTTCGGAGCAGTACGGACGGCGGATTTCTTTTCAAACTTTTCTGCGTTACGGGCTTCCGGTGATGGCGGTGCAATTGGTGGTGGCTGCTGTTTATGTAACTATTCGGTTTTTGATTTGAAGAAGTCATTAGTCATTAGTCATTAGACCTCTTGCAAAATAATTTTATGATATAATGGAAAGTTTTGCTTTACTGGATTGAATCCAAAGTCTTAACTTATTTTTACTCTTGCCTTGCTAGAAACAGGATAAAATAGTAGAAACTTATATTGGTTGTTGCACAATCAGTAAATCATGAAAAATCAATCTTATCTAAAGAGAGACATCTCATCAATTTAAACGTAGATTTGGTGTCAAAATTCAAACCTTAAAAGTAATGGTTAAAGCCTTGGAAGAATTCAGGTCAGAAAATCATAAAGACAGAAGAGGGCGTGGGACTATCCTAACTCTTGAAGAACAGGTCTTAGTCGCATTGGAATATTGGCGAGAATATCGAACATATTTTCATATTGCGACAAATTGGGGAGTATCTGAATCAACTATTTGCCGAATTGTAATTGACATCGAATCAACTTTAATGAAAACGGGAAAATTCCGTCTGACTGGGAAAAAAGCATTACTCAAAAACTCTGATTATCCAGCAGTCGTGGCGATCGATGTCACAGAAACAGCTATTGAACGACCAAAAAAAAAACAGAAAAAATATTATTCAGGCAAGAAGAAATGTCATACCCTCAAAACTCAATTGGTCATTAATCAAGAGACAGGAGCAATTATTTGCACTGCTTTTGGGCAAGGACATTGCCACGATTTTAGCTTGTTTAAAAAAAGTAAAATTCATTTTCATCCCGAAACAGATAGCTTACAAGATAGTGGGTATCAAGGCATAAAAGATGATCATTCCAATAGTTATATTCCTAGAAAGAAACCTAAAAATGGAAAACTTTCTCTCTTAGAAAAAGACTACAATCGAGTTCTAGCACAAGAAAGAATTGTTATTGAACACGTTAACCGGAGTCTGAAAATTTTTAAAATCTTGTCGAGTCGTTATCGGAATCGTCGTCGCCGCTATGGTCTGCGTTGTAATTTGTTATCAGCAATTTATAATTATGAGTTAGCTCTAGGGGGATTAAATTGAAAACCTTGTATTATAGCATAGATTTTTTTTGCAAGAGGTCTATTAAACAGTTTTAGCTGGGGTCGAACTTGTTTCAGTCTCTACCTTTGCTTCCACCGGCCAAGCATTTTCCATATCTAGTGATTGTTTATGCTGATAAACTGGTAAGTCAAACCAGAAAGTTGTACCCACATTAACTTCGCTAACTAAATTGATTTTAGTGTGGTGCTTGTCAATAATGTTTCTGACAATCGAAAGACCTAATCCGGTGCCTTCTAGAGTGTGAACTCGGTTTTCTACTCGGAAAAAGCGATCAAAAATTGCTTGTTGGTCTTCGGGATCTATGCCAATCCCAGTATCAGAAATTTCGATCCGCACTATCGGAAAATCTCTGGTATTCGGTGACAAATTGTGGTTCCCGGATGCGCTGTCTTTGTCGGCCACCACGTCCGAATCTACCAAATACGCTCGAATTCCGACCTTGCCGCCGGACTCCGTAAATTTTAAGGCATTTCCTACTAAATTCCCAAATACTTGCAGCAGCAAATCGTAATGACCTAAAGCTGGTGGCAACAATGGGTCAACGTCTTGCTCTAATTGAATTCCTTTATCCTTTGCATTTAACTGATAAGTCCGCAGGGTTTGTTCGACAGCTTGCGGGAGGTCAACTGCGTCTAGTTGATAGATTCGGCAGGATTCTAGGCGTGACAAGTCTAACACGTCGTTGACTAAACGGGTGAGGCGATCGGTTTCTCGATTGGCAATTTCTAGGAATTCCCGGCGCTCGCTTTCTTGAAGGTCTTCTCCGTACTCCTGGAGAGTCTCGATAAAAGATTTGATATTAAATAAAGGCGTTCTCAATTCGTGAGAAACATTGCTGATAAAATTGCTTTTAGCCTCATTTAGTTCTACTTCGCGGGTGATGTCTTGTACTGTCATTGCAATGCCTTTGAGACTTTCGCGGTACTGTCCAGAACCTTGATGTTTGGAGGTTTCTTCGTAGAAAGTACACTCTATTGCCTTCGGGCGTTCCGACTCGGTACAGGTATTTTCCTCATCGCGGACGCAGCTTTTGCACAGTGGTTCGGAGTCGGATGCTTTGTGCAGAATGACAGTAGTTAAAACAATCCGTATGGTACGGTTGACTGGTTCGCTGATTGAGATGCGAAATTCGCCGCCTTCGCGATCGCCCGCAGCTATTTCCTGCAGGGGTCTTGCTAGCTCGCGCTGCACTTCTGAAGGTAAAATATTTACGACGTTAATGCCGATCGCATTTTTACCTTCCCATCCAAAAATCCGCCTCCCCGTTGGGTTAACTAAAATCACCTGCAAATTCGCATCCAGCAACAGCGCCCCGTCAGCAATAGTTGAAACCAAAGTTTCCAACTTCGCTTTTTCCGCTGTCAACTCTTCAATATTTTGTTCTTCATAACTTTCTAATTTCTCGGCCATCTCGTTAAAACTGCCAATCAACTCGCCCAATTCTCCCCCCAAAGGCAGGTCAACTCGCTGCTTAAAATTCCCGCCCGCGATATTTTTTACCCCAAATACTAATTGTTTGATCGGGTGAGTAATTGTCAGGGCATTAAATACAGCGCCCAAAATAACCATCACCCAAATGGTGACAAATACTGCTAAAGTGACATCCCTAGTCAGATTTGAAGAGATCACTGCTGCGGGATTTGGGTTAATGCCGATCGCCAAAACGCCTAAATATTTATCTTCGTGAATTAGCGGTACAAATACATCAGTCACTTCTCCGTCTGGCGTTAAGTGCTGCCGCACCAAAGGCAAAGAAGTCAAATTTCTCGCCTCAATGTCGGCGATAAAATTATCCGGGAGTTTAATTTGGCGGCGCAGCGTCAGGGAAGTGCGCACCTCCGATTCCGAGAAAGGTATTCCCAGAAAAATATCCCCTGCTTCGTCGGCGTACAGCATATAGCGGACGCTGGAGGTGCTGCTGTAAAATTGGCGGGAAAAACGGGCAACTTCTGAGCGATCGTTTTTCGCAATCAGTGGCGCCACATTTGCCGATAACAGCAAACCGAGGTCGCGGCCGTAGCGAGTATCGTTAAGTCTGGCATCTTGCTGGATAGTATTCACGGCCCAGAAAGTCAGGGCGCTCATAATTAACGAAACTACGAGGGTAGCACCGGCCATCAGGCGAGTCTGGAGGGTAAAATCCGACCACCAGCGGGCAATAATTTCTCCGATTTTGTTTAGTATGGCCAGCATTTTACCAGTTCACCAGTTTAATATTAAAAGCAAGATTAAGTAGAAGGAAGAAGGAAGAAGGAAGACGGAAGACGGAAGACGGAAGAAGGAAGACGGAAGACGGAAGACGGAAGAAGGAAGACGGAAGAAGGAAGACGGAAGAAGATATACACAGCAATCTTTTTAGCGATCGATATTTTACGTTTAATTAGGTAGATTTGCTTAATAGAGTTTTTGGTCGATCGAATTTTCAGCAGCGACCAGTCCGCTACCGCCACCGCAGAGATACCAAACTTCATTGTTACACTTCTACTTTGAGAATGCTTGGCTTGCCGATGGCGGTCGATGTCGCAATTCCTAATTTTGATCGCCCAACGCTCGACGGCCGATGTCCCGGCGACAGTAGACCCCTTCAAATTCAATACAATCTACTGCTGTGTAAGCTTTGTTTATAGCTTGTTCCAAAGTTTCCCCCGTCGCAGTCACACCCAAAACGCGGCCGCCCTCGGTAACTAACTGCTGCTTCAACTGAGTGCCGGCGTGAAACACTTCTGCACCTTTGGCTTCAGCTTCCTCAATACCTGTAATAATTTTGCCTTTTTGGTAATTTCCAGGATAGCCCCCCGAAGCCAAAACTACGCACACAGCAGCCCCCGACTTCCAGCGAATGTTGGAATATTCACCGAGACGCTGCTGACAACAAGCCAGCACCAAATCTTCCAGAGGAGTCTCCAGCAGGGACAAAACCGCTTGAGTTTCGGGATCTCCGAAACGACAGTTGAATTCTAAGACTTTGGGTTCTCCTTCCGCTGTAATCATTAAACCTGCGTAGAGGACGCCCCGGTAGTCGATGTTGCGTTTTTGCAGCGCGGCGAGGGTGGGTTCCAGAATTTCTGTTTGAATCCTCTCCATGAGCTCTGGGGTGACAATGGGCGCTGGGGCGTAGGCTCCCATACCGCCGGTGTTGGCTCCCTTGTCGCCTTCGCCGATCGCTTTGTGGTCTTGGGCCGGCAGCAGCGGTTCCACCGTGATACCGTCGGTAAGGGCGAGAATCGAAACTTCTTGACCAGTTACATATTCTTCGATGACGACTCGGATGTTGTCGGTGCCGAATTCACCTCGAAAAATGGTGTTGATGGCGCTGTGAGCCATTTTGACGGTGGTGGCAACGGTGACTCCTTTGCCTGATGCGAGTCCGTCTGCTTTGATGACTATGGGAATTCCTTGCTCCACAACGTAGGCTTTGGCTGCTTCTGCGTTTGTAAATACGGCAGCTTTGGGTGTTGGGATGCCTGAAGAGAGCATCAATTCTTTGGCCCAGGATTTGCTCGATTCAATTTGGGCGCCGGCTTTGGTGGGGCCGAAAATCATCAGTTTTCGCTGTTGGAAGTAGTCAACGATGCCTAGCGATAGGGGCAATTCTGGGCCCACGATGACGAGTCCGATGTTGTTCACCATCACAAAGCGTTCGATGCCTTGGAAGTCGTCGATGTTGAGCGACAGATTTTGACAGCCTTTGGTGGTAGCTGTGCCGCCGTTGCCCGGTACGCAGAAGACTTGTTTAATCCGCGTAGATTCTAGCAGTTTTTTCGCGATCGCGTGTTCGCGACCTCCATTCCCCACAACCAAAACTTTCACAGCATCCTCACCTATAAATTTTGTTCTCTGAATGTTTGATTTTCAGTGTTTGCACCTGTCTATCTGCTTTTTGCAGTGCTGTCAATTATGCCATGCTTGGCGCGAAGGAATTGCTAGATGTGGCACTTTTCTGGAGGAGTGGGACTGGAGCGCTGTTTACCAAAACCTGGGATCGTTCAAGAATCAAAGACTTTCGCCTCCAAATTTTTCTGGGTACTGCCTCGATTCAATCATGCAATTTGAAAAAAGAACCTGGCTTTTAAATATTCAATTACTCTCATTCATCCTGGTACAAATAGCGATAAAATAGACAGGTTGACACCAGGAATTTTACTCACATGAAATCAAATCAAACCGCTGCGAGTTCGTCTGCCAAATTGAAGCGGGTGGGCGTTGTCGGCGGCGGCCAGCTAGCTTCGATGATGGGAGATGCTGCTAGCGCGCTGGGTATTGAATTGGTAGTGCAAACTCCTAATGCTACTGACCCGGCAGTTTCGGTTGCGGCGGGTGCTGTTTTCGCTGCTGTTGATGATGTTTTGGCTACGGATCAATTGGCGGAGGGCTGCGATGTTATTACTTTTGAAAATGAGTTTGTAGATTTGGATGGTTTGCGGGTATTGGAACAGCAAGGTGTGTTATTTCGACCGAGTTTGTCGTCGCTTTCTCCGTTGTTGGATAAGTACGTACAACGCTGTTATTTAAAAGATTTAGGTTTGCCAACTCCGAGGTTTTGGGCGCTGAATGATCTGGCAGATTTGCGCCTGGATTTGTTGCTGGAACCGCAGGGTGTGGAGGATGATCCCATCGTTAATGAAGTTGCGATCGACAATTTAGCAATTTCTGTTTCCGACAGCGCACAGATGGAACAAGACTCGCAATCTGGGGCGATCGACTTTCCGTTTGTCGTCAAAGTTCGCCGCCACGGTTATGACGGCCAAGGTACTTTTATTGTTAAAGAACGGGCAAGTTTTGAGTTAATTAGTGCTAAACTTAAAGGTCAGTCTTTGCTGGTAGAAGAGTTTGTGCCGTTCGATCGCGAATTAGCAGTGATTGCGGCTCGATCGCCAACTGGGGAAATTGCGATTTACCCGATCGTCGAAACTCAACAGCAAAATCAGGTTTGCCGCCTGGTGATTGCACCCGCCGATATTAGTTTAGATGTCAAAACCGCAGCTTGTGCGATCGCCCGCACTCTCCTCAATGACTTGGAAGCTGTCGGCATATTCGGCATTGAATTATTTTTAACCGCCGACAATAAGCTGTTTGTCAATGAAATTGCCCCCCGCACCCACAACTCAGGACATTTTACTATCGATGCTTGCGAAACTTCACAATTTGAACAGCATTTGCGCGCAGTTTGTCAACTGCCTTTAGGCAATTGCGATCTGAAATGTGCAGGTGCTGTGATGGTAAATTTGCTAGGCTACGAGTCTGCCGAGTCGGATTATTTAGAGAAACGAAAAGAACTGGCACAAATCAGTGGCGCTTTTGTGCATTGGTATGGTAAAAAAGAATCGCGTCCGGGTCGCAAACTCGGTCACGTTACTGTTCTGTTCGACGGGGACTTGGGGGGGAATGGGGGAAAGTCAGCTAGTGCGATCGCTCAAACCGTAGAATCCATCTGGTATGCAAGTTAAATTGCTCAAAGCTTGCCAAAATCTGGTTAGTTGCTGTATATTAAATAAAGGTTCTACTGCGACGTTGGTGACTGCCAATAATGTTTTTTTGATCTATAACTCTTAACTCTAGGGAATCAAGATGTTTGGACAGCAGTAAACTGGGCTTGTACCCAGAAACTTTAAGTCCGAGCCAACGGTGCCCACCTGGTAAAATACCAGGTCAAAAGCTGAGGTAAGACGGCGTTGCGGTGAACCATCATAATTTTGATTGAGATAGGCGCTGTGAAATATGGCTAGCCTATTTTTTTTTGATATATGGGAATTGAGAATTGGCAATCTTTAGGTTGATTTCATAATTTTTTGATTGATAGGAAAACCGCAGATTAAGGCGGATAAACGCAGATGCGGATTTGGCTTTTTCTGTTTATAAAACCCATTTGAGATATATTCTGCGTAAATCTCAGAAACCGGGTTTATTTCTATATTTCTCGTCACCCAACCCAAAAACTCGTAGAAACCCGGTTTCTCACCACTCGCTGTAAATCTCAGAAACCGGGTTTATTTCTATATTTCTCGTCACCCAACCCAAAAACTCATTTTGCGAAAAAGCAATTTCTTAACAGTGCGAGCTTAAGAGATCGCGAGTGTTGAATAGAGCGCGAGTTCTTAAGCTCGCACGCTCAAAATTGCAACTGAGATGCTCCCTGAAAGTAGGTTTGAGACAGTGTGCGGCCGAAATGGTGGCGGCTCAAAAGTTTAATGAAATTAACAATATCCCGATCGCCACAATTTATGGCAGCGTCACCAGCGGTACTGTTTGGAGATTTTTGAAGTTGGAGGCAAAAACTCTGACAATTGACCTCAATGACTATGCTGTGCCTCCTGTGGCGCACTTTTGAGGCGGTTGGTTTGGATGGTGCGCGACGGTTAGCTCGATCGACCTTCAGCTAAAATTCTACAATCTGGGGTTGCGCGAAACCAATGTGATCGCGCGATCGCCCTCCGACGCTCTCCCTAAATCGCAACCCGCAAATCTCCCTTGCAGAAAGTACCAAAAACGTGATACCGTTAGAGCTTGTGTCCAAATAACACCATCCCATGCCAAAACTCAAAACTCGCAAAGCAGCCGCAAAGCGCTTTAGAGCGACCGGCACCGGTAAAATTGTGCGCCGCAAAGCTTACAAAAGCCACTTGCTTTCACACAAAAGTTCAGCTCGCAAAAGCCGTCTCTCTAAGCTGGTCGTCATCGATGAGACCAATGATGCTAACGTGCGGTTAATGCTTCCATACTTGTAAAGTTTAACGGAAATTAAAGATGACACGGGTAAAACGCGGTAATGTCGCCAGAGCGCGCCGCAAAAAAATTCTCAAATTAGCTAAGGGTTTCCGAGGCGCACAGTCCAAACAGTTCCGCACAGCTAACCAACGGGTGATGCAAGCCCTGCGTAACGGTTATCGCGATCGCAAAAAACGCAAACGCGATTTCCGCCGCCTGTGGATTGCTCGGATCAATGCTGCATCTCGCCTACACGGTACGAGCTACAGCAGACTGATCGGCAACATGAAGAAAGCCAATATCGAAATCAACCGCAAAATGCTGGCACAAATGGCAATCATTGACCCTGCAACATTCGGTAAAGTCGTGGAAATGGCAAACCGAGCCGGAGCGTGAAAGCTCGATCGGTTTTGAGAAGGAAGAAAGCAGAAGTAAGAAAGATTTAGCTATCTGCCAGAGAAGGAAAACTCCTGATAAATTTAGGAGATTGAGACCAATTTTCCTTCTTTGTTCTTACTTCTGGATTCTTGCTTTTTGTGAAATCGCGATCGGGCTAGTCGATCGCCGTTTTCGTGTTTTTTATACAGTTGCAGAGGCAAATCTCTGAGATTAGCTGAATTAAAATAAATAAAACCTTCCACTGAATCTACCTAATTTTAAGAAAAACATGGACAGTAATTTGCTAATTGTTTACGTGTCTGTTTTGCTGATTATACTCGGCAGCAGTGCCTGGTTTATTGTGCGCCAGATTTTCAAAACTCGGAGGCTGGAAATGTCCTTGGAACGCTTAGAAAACAAGCTGACCCTAGAAAAAGGAACAGCACAGGAATACTATGAGTTGGGAAGTATTTATGTAGATAAAAAACTTTACTCCCAGGCGATCGTACTGTTTCAAAAAGCCCTGAAAACCCAAGACGTAGAAGGCGAAGCAGATCTGGCGTTTCTTTACAACGCCCTAGGTTTTGCGCACTTCGGCCAAGAACAGTACGACATCGCAATCCGCCAGTACAAAGAAGCCCTGAAGTTGCAACCAGAATACGTTACATCTCTCAACAATCTGGGTCACGCCTACGAGCGCAAGAAATTAATAGCTCAAGCCTTGGAAATGTACGAACAAGCCCTCGCCTACGATCCAGAGAATGCCACGGCTAAAAAGCGAGTAGATTCCCTCAGGAAGCGTTTAGTAATCTATAATTGATCGCCGGTGTTACAAGCAATACAGATCCCGCCAACCTGGTTTCATTCCGAAACCGGGTTTTTTGTTCCCATAATCAAAGAGACTCAACTATCGAACACCTTAATGCGTTAGTTTTTAAGAACAGCAATTCAGCCACTGCGATCGCACACCATCCCAACAGTTTAAACTACTGTCAAGATCAAAGCAGTACCTGCAACGCCGGTCAGTCCTAAACAATTGAAGGAGGAGAACGTAGTGACATCAATTCTCGTTGTCGAAGATTCGTGGTTGACTCGCAGGGTAATCTGCAAAATCCTGCGAGCAGAAGGATACGAGACTTGGGAAGCAGCGAGCGGCCCCGAAGCTCTAGAGCTGTTGGCGACTAAAACCCCAAACTGTATGCTCTTAGATCTGCTGATGCCGGAAATGGAAGGTCGGGAAGTCCTGCAAGCCATGCGCGAGAGAGGATATAAAATTCCAGTCATCGTCATTACCGCAGACATTCAAGCGACCACCAAATCCGAGTGCATGGAACTCGGAGCCCTGGCAGTCATTCACAAAATGCCGAACTCAGACGAACTGATCGGGTGGATCAATAAAGCTCTCAGTGCCAGCGAGGAGATCACCCCATGAAATTAAGCGCTCGACAGCTCGATGCTTTGCAGGAACTCGTCAACATCGGGATCGGTCAAGCAGCAGGGATTTTGAACGACATGATCGAATCTCCCATTCGCTTGCAAATCCCTTACCTCCAAGTCTTGTCTCCTGCAGACGTGCAAGCACAATTAGAGCAGCATCTCAACGGCGAACAAATCGCTGCCGTCCAGCTTAAATTCACTGGTTCCTTTGGAGGTATTGCCCAGTTAGTCTTTCCCACCAACAGCGCGGCAATGCTCGTGACGATGCTGACAGGGGAAGAAGTTGGAACTCACGACCTAGATTCAGTCAAAATTGGTACGCTGAGTGAAGTCGGAAATATTGTGATCAATGGGGTAATGGGTGCAATCAGCAACGTACTTCAGCAGCGCCTGAACTACTCAATTCCCAATTACACGGAAGGGACGATCGCTACTTTGCTGACATCTGGCGGTGTGGGTACTGATACAGTTGTTTTATTAGCCCAGACCCGTTTCATTATTGAAAAGCTTCACATTGAAGGAGATATCATCCTCATTTTCAATGTCAGTTCCTTTGACACCTTGTTGGTTGCGATCAATCAACTTGCCGGGGGTCTATGATCGAGGAGAGCAAAACTATTAAGGAAAAGTTTGGTGTTCTCGACAGCGTACCAGTCGGCGCATGCTTGCTGCAAGATGATTTTGTGGTGCTGTTTTGGAATGCCTGTCTCGAAGACTGGACAAAAATTCCCCGCAGCCAAATATTGGGAACAAAGATCACAACCCATTTTCCTCACCTGAGTCAGCTAAAGTACGCCACTCGCTTCAAGCAAATCTTTGCAGGAGGCCCGCCAACAATTTTTTCTTCTCAAATTCACAAGCACCTGATTCCGGCAATTTGGCAAGACGGCCAGCAGCGCATCCAGCAAACTACTGTGAATGCTGTGCCGGCCTTGGAGGCTGGCATAGAAGAACAGGAGATTAGAGACTGGGTTCTCCATACTCTTGAGTTGCAATCAGACGGTACTCTCGGAGTCGGATCACCAAGAAGTGCTTTTTTGTCTAGAAAATCTCCACCCTCAGCTTCGTCATCAATATGGCCGGGGGTCAATTGCCCATCGTTTTACGCACTGTTGGTGATTCAAGACGTGACCGACCTCACCCACCGCATCCAAGCTTACCGCACAATGCGGGATCAAGCTGTGGAAGAAGTGAAAGTGCGCCAGCGGATCGAGGAAGAATTGCGCGAGAGCCAGCATTTCATCCAGCAGATTGCTGACACGGCGCCTTATTTGCTTTACATCTACGATGTGACAGAACAGCGCAACGTCTACGTCAATGGTCAGGCTTTTAATTTGCTCGGCTACCATCCCGAAGAAATTTTACAGATGGAAACGGCTTTGTTTTCCAGTTTGGTGTACCCAGAAGATTTGGAGAAGGTTTCCGCGCACCTGCAAAAATTTCCCAAGGCCCAAGACGGCAGGATTTTGGAGTTGGAGTACCGACTGAAACATCGATCGGGCGAATGGCGCTGGTTCCGCTGTCGCGATCAAGTGTTCGCCCGCACAGCAGAGGGCGAGCCCAAACAAATTTTCGGCACTGCTCAAGATATTACCGAGTACAAGCGGGCAGAAGAGGCACTGCGGCAGCAAAACGAACGGGAAAAATTGATGGGGACGATTACTCAGCACATCCGTCAGTCTCTGGATTTGGGCGAAGTGCTCAGCACGACAGTGACAGAAGTGCGCCAGTTCCTAAATGCCGATCGAGTGATGATCGTCCGCTTCAACCCCTGTAGCGGCGGCAGTCTCTGCCCTGGACCCGCCACGGGGTCGGTAACAGTGGAATCTGTAGCACCCAACTGTCGGCCGATGCTGGGAGAAACCCTGGAAAAGTTTTGTTTTGACGAATTCTATCTCGAAGCGTATCAACATCGGGCGATCCGACCAATCGCCGATGTCTCGGCCGCCAATTTGCCCCAAAATCAAATTGACTTGCTCGCACAATTTGACGTGAAAGCTTATTTGGTGGTACCGCTAGTGCAAGGGGAGGAGTTGTGGGGGCTGTTGATGGCTCACCAGTGCAGTCCCAGACAGTGGATGCAGTTGGAAGTCGAGTTGCTGTCGAATCTGGCCGCCCAGTTGGCGATCGCGATCAAACAAGCAGAACTCTATCAGCAGTTGCAAGCAGCCAACCTCAAGTTAGAGCGTTTAGCAACTTTAGACGAACTGACGCAGCTAGCAAACCGCCGCCGCTTCGATCAGTATTTAGACAGGGAGTGGCGCCGACAAGAGCGGGAACAAATGCCTCTGTCCCTAATTTTGTGCGATATTGATTCTTTTAAAAGTTACAACGATACCTACGGACATCCAAGGGGAGACGACTGTTTGCGGCAAGTCGCCCAGGCGATCGGCAATGCAGTCGATCGCCCCGCCGATTTAGTAGCTCGCTACGGAGGCGAAGAATTTGCCGTTATTTTGCCGAATACGGCGAGTGAAGGGGCCACGCTGGTAGCCCAACACATACAGCTCAAAATCGCAGCTTTACAGATTCCTCACGCTGGTTCTCAGGTGAGCCTGTACGTCACTGTCAGTCTGGGGATAGCGACTATAGTTCCTGGATCTGAATCCCAAGCCTCTATTTTGGTTGACGCAGCCGACTCAGCAGCGAGTATGGTTCCTGCATCTAAATCCCCAGCCTCGATTTTGATTGATGCAGCCGACGCAGCGCTGTACCAAGCCAAAGACGCAGGGCGCGATCGCCTCCAAGTTTACCAGGCAGAGTCTGCCACAGCCAAGACCAACGGCACTGCCGCTCCCGATCGCCCGATCGACTGTTCCCGACTCAATACTAATTTCCCCTCACCCACAAGCGCTTGACTGCTGCCAATATTTTTGAATTCGGAATAGATACTAACCATAATCCGGCATTAACGATTAGAGATTAAAGATTAAAGAATTGAATAATTGAATAATTGAATAATTGGCAAAGACTTATAGCCATTCTCAAGAGCGGTGAGGTACATCAGGTAATGGGTAATGGGGGAAAAAGTCATTAGAAAAAAGGCAAGAAAGAATGGATCGCGCTTGACAAAACTCACACTTTTTTGCGCTATATGACTATCAGGGTTTCGATCGCGAGTCTACAGTTGCATTCTTTTTTTTTACTGCATCCCATCTTTTTGTATAACAACGAAGCGAGGGGACAGCAGCTAAATTATTGGGATTTTTTAGTCAAATTGAAAAAAGTCAAAAGTAACAAAGCTTTAGTAAAAACAGGATTTTTGACTTTTGACTTTTGACTTTTGACTTTTTAAAGATCGAGTATTCAACTCAAAACTCAAAACTCTTAAGGCGCTGCCGCCGCCCTGCGGTTGGCAACAATCAGATTAGCCTGATACTCTGCCGCTTTTTGCTGGGCTTTTTGATGGTTCGGGCTAGTTGACGGTACTGTTTTCATAAGCTGAACCGCTTTCTGCCACTCGCTTGCTACTGCAATCCACTCAGTTTGAGATTGAGCCGTCTGGGCCAAAACTGCTGCCTTCTGAGCGTTGTTAACGCCTTCTCTCCAAAAGTCAGGCTTAGGTGCGGCGGCTTTTGGTGCAGGAGATGTTGCCTTGGGCGCGGGAGATGCAGGAGAAGCTGCCTTGGGCACCGGAGATGCCGATGCAGCTTTGGGTGCTGGAGTTGTCGGAGGTGGGCTGGCTGGCGCAGCAGGAGTGGGAGCGGCTTTTGGTGCAGGAGAGGCTGCTTGTGGGGGCGCCCCAGATGGGGTGGGAGAGGATGTGGCGGGTTTAGACGCGCCAGATGAGGCTTTCGGGGAGGGGGAAGCTGCTTCGGGAGCACTCGGTTCTGGGTTTGAGCCACCGCCGAAGGGTAAATTGTTGGTCAAGTAAAGCCCTGCGATCGCCCCCAGAGGCACTAAAATACCCACAGGTATTAGCCATTTGGGGAATTGTTTTTTGGGAGGCGGAGCTACATCTTCGTCTTCGTCTTCCTCATTGTCGTCTTCGTCATCTCGATCGAATTCTCCCTCTTCATAGTAGTCTTCGCTATCGGGCTCGACATCATCTAAACCTATAGAGTCGTCAGGCATTCCAGTATCCGAGGCATAAAGCATTGGCTCTGCGGGCATCAGATCTATTTCATCTTCCCACGCAGGCGATCCGTCACCTGTGCGACGCCCGTAAACCTTGACAGTGTGAATTGATTCTACTCCCAAATTCGTCATCCCGCTGCGGATGAAATCGACCAATGCCGTTTGATTCGGTACTTTGTCTGACTCCAGAATTATGTGGAGGCAGCCGTTGTCCCGCGTCACATCGGCGTTGATGCCTTTGGGTTTGAGTGTACGGTTGATGCTAGATGCGATCGCTTTTGGATCGCCCTGCTTCAGAAGTTCTCGCAGGTTCTGTTGTGTCATGGGTAGCGCTCTTTTTTTTGGGGGGGGTGGAGAGCCGGCAAATAATATTAATCGATCGGCGTTCGGCGGCGGACAATATTTATTTACCACATTAACTTCTACTGTGGCATTCTGAGACTATTTCTTCTATCTATTGAGCTTTTTGCCAGATATCGGGCATCAAGGATCTATCCGATCGCGCAATTTGTTGTAAAAATTTACACTGACGAGCCACTCCTGCTGCGCTGTCTCTCGTCAGCGAAACAAGCTAGAAAGTTCTATCACCTTGGTTTGCAAGGTGGAGATTTCTTCCCGGCCCCGCTTTAAAGAAGCTTCTAACTCTAGCAGCAAAGGCAAGCTTTTTTGCAGTTTTTCTAAGCTGGCGTTCTTGACTTCTTGGCGAAAATAGTATACTCGTTTCGGATTGCCGAGGTCTAGAGCTTGAGCAATTTTATCATCGCGATCGCCCGCTTGGATCATCGCCTTCACCCACAGCCAAATCCGAAACTTACCAGTCAAGCCAGCCACAATCCTCAAACCAGGCTCACTCCGGGCCGTTAAGCCCGCCAATAGCTCCAAAGCGGAGGAGGTATTGCCCTCGCGGATCGCATCGGCTAGCTGGAAGGTATTCTGGGCGTGACAGTGCACCAGTGCGGCGACTTCCTCCGGGTTGAGAGGTTGGCTGCGGTTGCCGGCAAACAACAGCAATTTTTCGAGTTCGCTGTATAGCTGACGGGTATCGCTGCCGATGGATGTGGCCAAAAGTTCGATCGCCGTGGCGGTCAATTTGACATTCATTTCGGCGGCGACTTGGCGGACTCGCTGGGCTAATTCTTTGTCATTCCAAGGCGGAATCGGTGAAAATTCTCGAAATTCGGCGGACTTAGCGAGTAACTTAGTAGACTTGAGCCTGCTGTCTGGTTTTTTGACGGATGTCAGCAGTAACACCGTGGTAGAGGGAATTACTGGCAGCGTCCGTTCAAATTGGGCTAACAATTCCGCAGAGCACTGCTGCGTGACAGTCGTATTTGCTAGCCAGACAAAACGGCTGCCGGTACCGAAGGGTGGCGTTAAAGCTCGATCGAGTCCTTCAACCACAGCGTCGGCTCGATCGGCAATAATCTTGTCATAGTTAAAACTAGCCCAATTGGGGTCGAGGACTGTTTGGCGCAAACTTGTGACTGCTTGCGCGATCGCAAAGTCATCTTCCCCCCAAAACAGGTAAATTTGCATTATTAACGCTCAGTAGCCGAAAAAATTAGAGTTGCAGGCGCAGCCAGTCCAACATATCCTGAATCGGAGTGATGGAAGCCCGCAGCATAATATAAAATTTGGTGTGGGAGTATTTCACCGCGAGGAAATCAAGATTGGATGATACTTATCAAGCTTACGTAAATCGGGTGGCGCGAATGACGCTGCTGGACTCCTACAAGTCCCAGGTGGAACACATTCAGGAATCTCCAAAATTTAAGCCCGACGAAGCCGGTCGGAGAACTCCTGTACCTTTTCCAGGTTATTCGGTGATTACGCCACCTGCGGGGGAAGATGCAGAAAATACTGCACTTTATAGTAATTTAAACTCAGTCCAACAACGGCTATTGCAGGAAATCGCGGACGGTGCGCTTGTGGCACTGCCTCCTGATAGCTTCCATTTAACCCTGGCTGATGTGATTTGGAGCAGCGCTTTTCGAGATGCCTCTGATAAAAATCCAGAATTTGAGGGGCAACTCCGCGATCGCATGAAAGATCGTTTTGCCGCCTGCAAACCCCTAGCGGGCGGCCCTCCCATACGCTGGACGGTGCTGGGGTTGATGGTGATGACTAGAGCTGTGGGTGTCTGTTTGGCACCAACGGACGAAAACTCTTACAAGCAAATTCTGGAGTTTCGTCGATCGATCTATCAAAATCCCGATTTAATGGCTTTGGGAATTGAACAGCAATATCATTTTACGGCACACATTACTCTGGCTTATTTTGGGGACATCGGGCCGAACCTAGACCGCGCTCGTTTGTGCACCCTGATGTCTGAGTTAAACGACCAATGGCTCGACACGCCCCAGGAACTGTGCGTGCACCGAGCCGAACTGCGGAAGTTTGACGACATGACTAGCTATGTTCGGCAACCGGATTGGCCTGTTTTTGAATTTTAAGGAAGGAAGAAGGAAGAAGGAAGAAGGAAGAGGGAAGAAGGAAGAGGGAAGAAGGAAGAAGGAAGAGGAAAGAGGGAAGTTCGGCAACGAGCCAGGTAGGGAATTTAACGGATACAAGTCAGAATTCAGAGGACTCAATCAAGGAATATTTTCCCAATTCTCCCAATTCTCTCAATTCTCCCCCTCTCCCCCTCTCCCCCTCTCCCCCTCTCCCCTCTCCCATTCTCCCCCTCTCCCCCTCTCCCCCTCTCCCCCCTCTCCCATCTCCTCTGTTTCAAGAGTCAGGATATTGCCGATTAAATGCTTTAATTATTCTGGCTTGGTAACAAAATCAAGCAAAAAATTTATGATAAACCAGGAAAAATCAGTAATTCTGGTTTTTTAATTTTTGATGAAAAAGTGACTGTACACGTTGTTGGTATTGGTTTAGATGGAGCTGCTGGGCTGAGTTCCTCGGCGCGGCAGGTTGTAGAAATGGCGGCTCTGCTGATCGGGAGCGATCGGCATTTGAGCTATTTTCCGCAGCACAGCGGAGAGCGCTGGGCGTTGGAAGATTTAACCGAAGCAATTCTCGAAATTCGGCGTTGGTTGGCTACTGAGCCGCAGTTAGAGCCGAATGCGGAGACGGTGGAAAGGGGGCGAGGGTCGATCGTACTTTTAGTAGCCGGCGACCCGCTGTTCCACGGCTGGGGAAAGTTGCTAATTGCCCAAATTCCGGCAGATAAATTGACATTTCACCCCCATGTGAGCTCAGTGCAGTTGGCTTTTAACCGCTTGCACATCCCCTGGCAGGATGCTCATTTTGTGGGTTCCCAGGGACGTTTTTTTGAGGAACTGACGGCAAAACTCAAGCTGGGTGTCGAGAAGATTGCGGTACTCGCGGACGAAACTCGGACTCCGGCGACTATAGCAAGTTTAGTAAAAGCTCTAGATTTGCCCACACGCTACCAGTTTTGGGTTTGCGAAAATTTGGGTTCTGCCGAGGAGACGGTGGGTTGCAGGTCTCTGTCAGCTTTGCTGGGAGAGTCTTTTGCCGCTTTGAGCGTGGTGGTGATGCTGCGGCAGTCTCCACCGACAGAAGCTTTGGATTTGGGAAAGTTGCCTTTGTTGGGGATTCCCGATGCAGCTTTTATCGGTTGTGGCGATAGGCCTGGTTTGACAGTTGAACGGGAGGTGCGGGTGTTGGTACTGGCACAATTGGCTTTGCAACCGGAACAAGTTGTCTGGGATGTGGGTGCTGGTAACGGTTCTGTGTCGATCGAGATTGCTCGTTTATTCCCGCAGTCTGAAGTATATGCGATCGAGCAAACGGTTTCTGGTACTTCTGCGATCGAACTCAATTGTGGCCGTTTTGGGCTGCAAAATGTGTTCTCAATTCACGGAACCGCCCCGGAAATCTTGCATCGCTTGCATCCCCCGCACCGGATTTTTATCGGTGGCAGCGGTGGAGGGTTGACTAAAATTTTGGGTGTTTGCGCGCTGCGGCTGCTCGCTGGAGGCTCGATCGTGCTGGCTTTGGATGCTTTTGAGGATATTGCTACTGTTTTGAGCTGGATTGGCGATCGGGTGCGCCGGGAACCGCACTGGAGTTACCGAATTGTGCAGGTGCAGTTATCACGTTCTGTTTCTGCGGGGAGTTTGACTCGTTTTGATGCGTTGAATCCAATTTCGATTGTGACGATCGATCGACATTTGAATTAATTTTAGACTTTTAACCGGAGATGAAGGCTGGTTGATGGCTCTGTTATCTGTGTTTTTTTGTGGTTTTAGTTTCGGAGTGATTGAATCTAATCTTTTTTTTTACCGCAGAGGGCGCAGAGGGCGCGGAGGAAGAGAGGAAGAGAATAGCTAATTTTAAAGGGGTTTGGGGTGTTAGGTTTTAATTTTTAATTAACAAAACTACGGCTGCTGTTGCTAGCAGTAACAGGATTCCGGCTGCACCTGCTAGGGGTTTTGCTGCTATTCCTGTAATCCATTCGGGTACATTTTGGGTAGGTTTAATTGCGCCTTCTGTATCTACGGTAGTTATACCCCAAATCCACCCGGCGTGAAGTCCGATCGCCAATCCTAAACTGCCGTTGTCGGCGATGCGGGCTAAGGTTAAAACCATGCCCATCAGCCACAATCCTGGGAGTTGCGGTAGAGTTTCTTTGGCGGCCCAAATTAGGTGGGCGATCGCGAAAATGAAACTGGCGATCGCACCTGCGGTTAATATTGAGTAATCTTGCTGGAGTAGATTTTGCAAACAGCCGCGAAAGATTAACTCTTCTGTAGCGCTAATCCACACTGCTAATAACAGAGTCAGCAGAGTGGAAGGCTTCAGGATTGCAGCCGCAGGATTAATGATTGTTTCGCCTATTTCGGTTTGAACTGTGCTACTTTGCAGTTCGATCCAACCGGCGGTTAATTGCACGCCGAACAAAATTGCTAAGCTGACTACTGCTAATGTTAATCCTAGCAGCGAGGATATCAAAGTTGCGGGTTGCCAATCCCAACCCCAGTCGGTAAAAGATGTGCCTTCGATCCAAGTTGTCGCCCACAAAATGAAGGGAACAATTAAGTAGAGGGAGGCGAGTAAAGGTAGTTTTTTGTTGCCTAAAGGTTGGGGCGGATGCCATTTGAGGGCGATCGCCAGCACAATCGCTACAGGTAGCCACACCACAATCCAAGTCGAGAAAAACAAGATTATTTTGACAATTGCTGGTATTGACGGCGACATTAGTCGCAGGTTAGTTATACTATTCCACATTTAAGGGGTTGCAACTATAATACTGTTGACTGTTAACTGTTGGCTGTTAACTGTTGACTTTTGACTGTTAACTGTTAACTGACTACTGCCAACTGCCAACTGCCAATTGACTACCGATCGATCCGGCGCTGAATTTGCCTCAAAGATTGGTACATTTCCGGTAAGCGATTGTAAACAGCAGCGGCTTTGAGAAATAGTTTGTGGGGAATTGCTGGAACCCCCGTCACGATCGCACCTGCGGGCACATCGCTGTGAATTCCGGCTTTGGCTGTGGCGATCGCCCCATCTCCAATTTTAGCTTGATTAGCAATGCCCACTTGACCTGCCAAAATTACATTGTTACCAATTATTACTCCGCCCGCTAAGCCAACATGGGCGGCAAAAACGCAATTTTTCCCGATTTGACAGCCGTGACCTACGTGTACTAAATTGTCGATTTTGGTATTGTGGCCGATGCGGGTTTCTCCGACAGCGGGCCTGTCGATCGCGCTATTGCAGCCAACCTCAACGCCCTCTTCTAATACAGTGCATCCAGACTGCTCCATTTTCACCCATCCTGTGGCTGTCGGCACGAACCCAAAACCTTCGGAACCGATCGCCGCACCGCTGTGAATCACGCAATTTGCCCCGATGCGAGTACGTTCGTGAATCACACAGTTAGCGTGTAAAACCGTACCTTCACCAATTACCGCATCTGGGTAAATTACGACATTTGGATGAATGCAAACGTTATTGCCGATTTTGACTTTTGCTTGAATAACGACGTGGGGGCCAATATAGACATTTTCACCAATTTCTGCTGAGGGGTGAACGACGGCTGAGGGATGAATTTCGGATGCAGGGCGAAACGGTTGATAGAAAATGGCGATGGTTTGAGCAAATAACAATCGGGGATCGGGTGCGGCTATCCAAGCGATGTTGCGATCGGTACATTGAGCTTGCAGGCTTTCGTCTAAGGGTAAAATTAAAGCCGAAGCATTTGTAGTGGCTGTATGAGCGGCAAATTTAGCACCTTCTATATAACTGATTGTACCCGATGCAGCTTCATCGACTGGGGCGGGGCCTGTAATTTCTCGATCGTCCGCGCTGGAGGCCTTTAGGCTGTGGCTGTTGGCTAAAGTAAGTTTTTCTACTATTTCGCTAAACTGCATAAATAAAAATTTGCTGTTAACACATATTCCTCAAGGTGAAAATCATATCATGTTCGATTGATCGACAGTCATAAAAAAAATTGTAGGAATCCAAGAAGACTGGGCGGTTGAAACCGCGTTTATACAAACAAAACCCACTCCAAGCGGGTTGAAGACTGGGCGGTTAAATTACGTTATCCTTACAAAAAAAACCCGACGGGAGCGGGTTCAAGACTGGGCGATTAAATTACGTTATCCTCTTCAGTCCGCGGAGGCGGACATTGTTTGTGTAGACGCGGTTTCAACCGCCGTCCGATCTATTGAACGGAAACCGCATCGACATCAACGGTGCTCGCTGTAGTGTCCGAGGGGCTACCGGTGGCTTGGGAGGCTGATGCTGTCTCTGTTTGGCGGGATTTAAAATATTCGGTAGCCATTTGCGAGACTTCCGAAATCAGCAATACTGCGATCGCCAAGTCGTCAATTTGTCCGATTACGGGGAGAAAATCAGGCGCAATGTCGATCGGGCTTACCAGATATGCCAACGTTCCCAGAATAATCCACCAGCGGTACTTGGGGTTGCGGAGCGTGTCGCGATACCAGTTGTAAACAGATTGTATAGAAAAGTTCATGGGTTGTCCTCTCGTTATATTTTCCATCTTGACAAATTCTGGATCGAAACGCTTGTCGAGATATCCCCCCTAGGGTTGGGAAGAGAATTCTACTCGGAGGTATTTGGAATTGGGGAGGGAGAAGTTGTCAAGCTGTGTCGGAAGGGCGGGGACTCTTGACAACGCCCCTACAAAAACCTGACAGATGAAAGCCGATCGAATTAATCTGCGTTGATCTGCGTTGATCTGCGGTTTTAAACCATCTTGATCTATTACGTGTATGTAGTGATTAAATCAAGTTACTTAGATTGGGATTTTTTAACCGCAGATATCAGCAGATAAACACAGATGAACGCTGATGGGATTTATCTGTGTTTATCGGGTGTTTCAAATAATCTTCATATCTCTCATTCACCCGTCTTGAAACACCCATTTTTGGTCGCCGATCGCAATTTCGCAACCATTCGCCAACCAAAAAGGCTCGTTAGCAGCCAGTCTCTGTCCGCCCACAAAAGTGCCGTTGGAACTGCCACAATCGACAAGTTGATATCGCTGTTTGCCAACTTCGTCAGTGGCCCGGCGGATCTGGGCGTGGTAGCGCGAACTTTGCGGATCTTGTAACACTAAACTGTTGGTGGGTTCCCGTCCAATTGTAAAAGGATTCGCCGTTAAACCGATCGCCTGTCCCGAAAACTTGTAGATTAAATATGCGGTGTTTTTGCGATCGCTACTTGCCAATATCGTCGGTGCAAGTTGCGGGCGATTCAGGGCTGGTGGGAGACTGTTTTGAGCAAGTTTTTCTGTCAGTTGTTGCAAATCGCGATCGAATGATGCTGCTGTTTCAGAAGCTGGAAGACTCGCCGGAGAATGACCTGAAATTAAGTTTAACTGCTGGATGGGGGCTTGAGGTGCGATCGGGCGGCCCGCTTCAGCAATTCTCATTTGCAGGGCGGCGGAATTTTCTGCTTCCTGTCGTGCACTCATTCCCTCAACTTGGCGAATCACTCCGTTGGTTTCGGGAAAGCTGACATCGCCAATTCGCACGTCTTCTAAGGTAAAACCTAGGGTATAAAAATCTTGGACGCGATCGAGCAAATTTTGGCGCAGCAACAGCCGGCCTTGGGTGATAAGCTGTTGTAAGGAAAATTGCCCGATCGCCATTCCCATACAATCCTTAACTGCACTTGCTAAAGCTGCGATCGGATCGGACAATTCCAAAGCTACCCGTTTCGGATCTATAACTTGATAAATAACCGTCAGAGTCGCATCAATTAAAAATCTATCCTTAGACAAGAAATCTCCGTGGGATTGCACGTCCAAATTGCGGAGTTTGGTGTCTACGAGGACAATTTGACACTGTTCCAGCAGGGGAAGGGCGAAGCTGAAATGCCGCCCGGATTTCAGGGTACGCACGGCGCGGCCGTTTTTGACCAACAGCCCCGTGTAACCCGCCCCGATAAAGTCCATACTAAACCCGGCCCAGCGTTCTGGGGTGACGGTTTGAATTAGGGGAGAGGCGTTGTTCATGGGATGCAGTGGAGGGAGGTTTGATTCTACTTTTAGGGTAACAAATTGCTGGGGGGCGATCCTCTTCGAGGGCTTCGCTAACGGGCGATCGGTGTGCCGGTTCCGCAACTTCTATACTTTACGCCTCCACGAGTCCCGATTCAGCACGTACTGGCTCTAGTTTGGATCTAGAATTTATTGGCTACACTTTACGAAGTTATCGCTCAAAATTTGATTCTTATAGCAACTATAATTTATTTGCTACACTTAAGAAATCATCCTAGTTTGTAAGCGAGATGAACACCATCACGATCGCCATTTCAGATGAGCGCCTGCTGAAACTACAAAAAGTCGCTGCCGATCTGAATGTATCAATAGAAGAGTTAGTCTTAATGGGTTTGGAAAACTTGCTTGCAAAACGAGAATTTTCCTCTCCACATACTGCCACAGATATCCTCAATAAAAATGCTGAATTAGACTCAGTGGTAGTTGACAAATTTTATCACCTTGCCGATCTGTGGCAAAGTGAAGTTGCGGGACTTTCTTCAACTGCCCAAATGTCTCAGCATCCTGCATATCAGGAAATTATTAATATGGGAAATCCAATTATACCGCTACTGCTATCAGAACTGAAAAAAAATCCCCTTTACTGGTTAGCAGCATTGAATGCAATTACAGGTACAAATCCCATCAAAGCAGAACAAAAAGGAAGAGTCAAACAAATGGCATCAGCTTGGATCGAGTGGGGTAAAAATCAAGGCTACGCGATTGAATAAAATGTATAGAAGACCTGAGCTTGAAATTAAATGGCCGAATTTGTCTCAGACTGATTATCAAGTTACCAGCCTAAAATCAGAGGAATATAACTGCTTTGCTTGGGCTGCTGGCGAAGATGATCGATGGTGGCAACCCATACCTGGAGAGCAATTTTATTGGCCAGAAGGCGTGCCACAAGAGGAGACGCTAGAAGCATATATTCTAGCTTATAAAACGCTGAAATATGAAATTTGTAATTGCAACACATTAGAACCTGGATCTGAAAAAATAGCACTATATATTGACTCTAGCGGTATCCCAACTCATGCAGCAAGACAATTACCTAATGGTAAGTGGACAAGTAAGCTGGGCTGGTTGGAAGATATTGAACACGAACTCGATGGATTGGTTGGCGATAGGTACGGAGTTGTCGGTCAAATTCTTAAACGTGCGGTAAATTAGGGAAGAGCGATCGCACTTTTTGACTTAGAATGAGAAATGGGAGGGCAATCGCATTTAAGTAAAACAACCTTGCCCACCCATCATGTAGCACTCTAATCTTCCATCTTGCCGTACTTCCGCTTTAAGTAATCTGGCATAATTGTCGGAATATAGATAGTCTGTTCCCATTTACGATATTTTCCGAGCTCATCAAAGTGATAAGTTTTGGGGTTGCAGTGGCGCCCATCTGGGAATTTGTACGTGCATTTTCCCGCATCATGGGTGGCCCAAGGCTTGTTTTTGCGGTATTCAGACCAACACCGTCCCACACTCCCGTCCAGCAAGTCGGTTTCACCTACAGGCATTTTTAGCACTGATTGTACATGAATGAGCTGGTGACTTGATTCGGAAAGGACGCACCAATGATCTTCTGGAATACCTGACAAGCTACCTGATAGCTGTTCAATCCGCTTGATGTAGCCAGTAATTTCGCTCATTTGATTTCTCCTCTGTGGTTTTTTGAACAAAGGAGAAGTTCGTTGGCCAACGTGCTTCTCACACATCCATAATCGTGAGTTAGCAAAGGTTTCGCACGATCGCATTTAGATCGGAGTTCAAATGATCTAAAATTGATCTTGACATCTTATAAATTATGTGTATGGCTCCGACACTCAAAGCTTCTGAAGAAGGAAAAACGAAAATTGACATCGCCTTAAGATACAAGGGATGGAATAAAGGGCCGCTTAGTGAAGCTATTCCAGCAGCGAGTCTCTTGCTCGTGCTGCCATACCTTCGTGAAAAAAACTGGACGGGCGAGAAACCATTAGATCGCCAAAAACTAAAAAGCTCACAGCTTTTTACAAAAAATTCTCTCGATAAAATATTTTATGCTTATCAAGTTACGAATTATACAAAAATTGAATCGGACATCCAATGTGGAGAATTAACAGCAAAGGGAATTTCCTATGGAACTTGGAATAGCTTTTTATATAAAAAACCTATAAACACAAAAGCATTTAAGGCTTACTGCAAAGTCTTAGGACTGAATTGGGAAGAGATTAAAGAAGATCCACCACAGTCCGATCGCAAAAAGCCTATTAAGACTGAGACGCAATCTTATAGAGGCTCGGAAGTGAGCGATCGCACCTTGGCACTCGTCGAGGAATACACCCAGCTATTTGTTGGGCGCGAGGATGTTCTATCAGAATTAGATAAGTTGCTTACCCAAACTGATAAAAGATATCTGACGATTACCGCTCCTGCTGGATTTGGTAAAACAGCACTGCTAGCAAACTGGGTAAAATCACGGCAGGGAAACGATTATTTTATTGCCTGTCACTTCTTCCGCCAGCGCGATGAAATTACCTGTTCTGTCGCTAATGCCTATCGTAATTTGCTCCAACAAATTTACAATTACTGCGAATCGAGTAAAGCGTTGCCCTATGATGAAAATCAGTTGCGGCAGGATCTTTATGACATGGTTAAAGCCTGGGCAAGCAAACCTTTAGTGATTATCATAGATGGCTTAGATGAAGCCGAAGGTCTTTTCTCGCCACCTTTTCCTACTCCTTTGCCACCGAATGTATTTGTAATTGCCTCAGCGAGAAAGTTTGAAGAGGAAGAGCAAAATTACTTGTCCGGTTGGACAAATAATGAGGAACCGATCTGGCTCAATCACTTGACAAAAGAAGCGATCGCAGACTGGTTACGAGAAACGGGTAAGTGTGAGTTAGTAAGTTTGGCACAGGACGAAAGTTTTGTGGCGCAGGTGTGCGATCGTACAGAAGGAATACCACTCTTCCTCAAATACTTGATCGATGAGTTGGTAGAAGTAGCACAACAGGGTGAGGAAAGTGCAATCCGTAAAACACTTGAAGCAACACCCAAAGGTTTTCCTGAGTACATTCATCAGCAGTACCAAGCTTTAGATCGATTAAAAGATTGGCATTCTCGCCCAGAGCTGCGAAAGATATTCTATTTTCTGACTATTGCCAAAGGAGAGCTATCTTCCGACGATTTAGTAGAACTCATGGAAGAAAGTCCAGTTGGACTGCCGTGGCGGGTGAGTCGATGGTTCAAAATTCGTCGGTTAGAGGACTGTCTCGTATACTCTTTTGCTCATTCGACGTTAGCCGAACAATTTGCTATCCTGCCTGAAATCAAAGCGAATACCAAAAAATCTCAGAAAAAACTGATTCAATATTGCGCCCAGTGGGAGGAATATCAGAGCCATTATGCGTTGCGGCATTATGCAGAACATTTAACCCAGACAGAGAAGTGGGATGAGTTGTATGAGTTAGCACGTAATAAAACCTTTGCCGCTACTCAACAAAAACACTTACCTGATGAGCCTAATTTATCCCTGAAGACTGTGCAGACAGCATTGCTGGGTGCTGCTGAAACAGATAATGTGACTGGAATGGCAGAGTTTATGCTGGTACACGCACGGCGGCTGGTGCAGACAACTGAGCAAGATTCACCACTGGATGCACTGCGGAAAGGCTATTTAGAACGAGCTTGGAGACTGACAGATTTATATGAAATTGAGCGGCGTATATTGTGGTATTTATTGCTGGCGTGGGAGTTGAAAGATACAGGCAGATTTGAGGAAGCAGAGGAAACACTGAAGCAATTGCAGCAGCAGGAATTACCTCGTTTATCAACTTATCCAGATATAAAGTGGCACAGCCAGTATGCTACTTACCTACTCGCCCATGTTTTTGAAGTGAGTGAGAATATCTGTACTTCTTTAGAGCAAAAGCTTTTAGATGATCGCTACCGCTGTATTTTGTGCGCGCATCTTAGGAATTTTGGTAACTTTATTGCTGCCCTGAAAACTGTGGAGAGTATTAGACCGGAGTCAACGCAAGTATTACATCTAATAAATATAGCAAAAGCGCAGGCGCAGAAAGGAGATATAGAATATTCTGCTACCTTTACCAACGCTCTTGAGATTGTAAACACACTTGTTTCAACCTTAAACTGGAAAAGATTGATAGAGGAGATAGCAAAAGCCCAAATAGAAGTTGGCGACAGGGCATCAGCACAAGCCACTTTGACTGAAGCTCTTGAAACAGCAGATAATAAGATAGACAACCCATTACATCAAGTAAATGCGTTTGTTTATCTAGCAAATGTTCAGGCAGAGGTAGGAATGGTTGAAGAAGCGAGCGCCACTCTACAAAAAATTAACGATCGACCAGGAATTGAAAAACTTTTTATAAGTATAGGTATAGCTAAAGGGGGGTTGTACATAGGGAAGAAAGCCAAGGTTAAAGCCATTTATGCCAAACATTTATCAAGAGCAAGTGGTATTGCGAATGAATATAAACAAACTGATTTTTTACAAAAATTTGTAATAGAACAAGCTGAAGCAAGAGAGTTTGCCGATGCCCGTAAAACGGCTAAAAAAATTGACTGTTCAGACAGACCAGATGCCTTAATCAGAATAGCAGAGGCATACGCAAAAGCCGAAGACTTTACTACCGCTTTAGAAATAGCTACAGAAATAGATATTCAATTAATGCGAGCGAAAACTCTAGGAGTAATAGGAGAGATACAGGTACAAACTGGACAAACTGAAGCAGCACGAGCTACTTTTGCTAATGTCCTTAAAATTGAAAAACCCCTTGAAGCTTCAATCTCCTTTATCAGGTTATTAGCCCTAGCAAGGGTAGCAGAAGTACAGGTAAAAAATGCTCAAAAAGAAGTAGGACTGACTACCGCTAGTATTGCCTGCGAAATCGCACAAAGTATGGAGAATCCGATGGAAACAGCAAACGTACTAGCAGGAATATTAGTACAAATACTCATTGAAGCAGAAAAAATACAAGAAGCGAAAATTATCTGCGATCGCGCTTATCAAATTGCACAACAGATTAGTGATAACGAAGAATACCAACGCTCGAAAACTTTTGGATTCGTAGCAGAAGCACAGGCAAGGTTAGGAGAGTTTGACGTTGCTCTTAGAACTTTGGAAACAATCCGTATGCCATACTCTTACGTTAATGCACTCAGAAGTATAGTACAGTTGCAGATAGAGGCAAAGCCACAGCAAATAGAGAAATACAAGATAGTTCTGAATAAAGCTGATGAATACTATAAAAATGCAGATTCTATCTCTCTGATTTTGGCAAACAAGGTTCAGCTTTTGACTATTATAGCAGTGGCACGATCAACTATAGGAGAAACCGAAGCAGCCTTAGCCACGTTTGCCGACCTTCTTGAAGCTGCAAAAACAAAAGAACAACGGGAACGTGATGAAGATTTCTCTATAATAGCCATAGGATATGTAGAAGTAGGCGAATTTTCGACTGCTATTAAAATTAGCAAAGATCTTGAAGATGGAGAGCAGAAAATAAGCATATTTTTGGCAATTGCCTGCGAGCAGTTCAAAAAAAGACAACAAGTTACAACTCTTGACATTGCCCTTGCAGCTAAAGAAAAAATTGAGGATGCACAAAAACGCTTGGAAGCGCTCAAGAGCATTGCTCAAATACAAGCAATAGCAGGAAACGGTGAGGAGGCTCTAAGAATATTAGAGGCGATGCTTAACGACCGTAACACGCACTTACGTGACATTGCCTTATTGTTCGCTGAAACAGGTGATAGAGTAAATTTTAAACGCTTGTTAATTCCCTGTGCATACTACTTAGATACTGCCTATCAAATGTGTGGATATTTAGCGCGGCTGTATCCAGAGCAAGCATCAGCAGTGGCAAAAGTTTTGAGCGAATTGAATGAAGGGGAGCGGTAGTTTACGATCGCCCTTCCACCGACAAATATAGCTAAAGTGCGATATTCTAATTCTATCCATGCGTTATCAACTTAATCTGGTGGTTGCTCTATCACTCGATCTTTCCAGTATCCTGGTTCTCGATTGCAGTGCATTACTGCCAGAATTAAAATAAAATCATCCTCTATTGTGTAGAGAATTCCATAAGGAAACTTTCGCGTTAAGCAACGGCGAATATCTTCATCAACAATCGGCCAACGAGTTGGAGATTCCACTATACGGAAGATAGCATCTTCAACGGCGTTAATAAAAGCTTGCGCTAACTCAACTCGACGCTTTGTATAAAATTGGACAGCTTCAGCATATTCAGTTAATGCTGCCGGGTGAAAAACGTACCTCATTGTGCTACAATTCGCCTAATTTGAGCTAAAGCTTCTTCTCCTGCAATGGGCTCGATCGTACCGCTGCGGATTTCGTCTCGACGCTGCTTAGCTTCCGCCGTCCACAACTTTTGCACTGTTCCGTCTATATCAAATTCAAGACTCTCAACTAGCCTCTCTGCTAACTGCGCTCTCAACGCATTTGGCAAAGATAAAGCTTCTTTCATTAGTTGCTCAATTGATAGCATGATCGTACTCTAAAGGAGCTTACCAAAAATATTATAGCACTCAACCAAAATGCCATTAATTAAATAAGCGCGTACAGCGAAGCTATCCCCTAGGCGATCGCCCTTGTCGCAAAATTAACCCAGTGCTAAAATGATTATAAAATCAACAAATCCCAATAAAGTCCTATGCCCTCACCCTTTCCCGGAATGGACCCCTACTTAGAACACCCCGATTTCTGGCAGGAAACTCACCATTGGTTAATTTCCCTGATTGCAGAATCTTTAGTCCCCCAAATTCGCCCCAAATATGAAATCGCCATTGAAAAACGCATCTATCAAATTAATGATACCAATGACAATAACGAGGACTCGCTTTTAGTCGGCATCCCCGATGTAGCCATCAAACGTCAACCCAATACCCCCGATATTCCTACCGGTTCAGTTCCCACTGCAACCCTCACAATTCCCACTACCGTCAAAGTGCCAGCCCCCGAAAAAATTAAACAGACTTACCTAGAAGTACGAGAAATGGCAACTAGACAAGTTGTCACCGCAATTGAAATTCTTTCTCCAGTAAACAAACGCAGTGGAGATGGCAGAATTACTTACCTCAAAAAACGCCAAAATATTTTAGGTAGTCTAACCCATTTAGTTGAAATCGACTTGCTGCGAAAAGGGGAACCTATGCCCGTACTTAACAATTCTATTCAAAGCGATTACCGCGTTTTAGTCAGTCGCAGCGATCGCCGTCCTATGGCAGAACTTTATGCCTTTAATCTGAGCGATTCTCTACCTGTATTTCTACTTCCCTTGCGCGAGGAAGATGTAGAACCTATTGTTAATTTACCAGAATTGTTCGCAGGTGTTTACGATCGCGCGGGCTATGATTATCGAATTGATTACGATCGAGACCCGATACCGTCCCTGTCAGAACAAAATCTGGTTTGGGCAAGCCAACTTTTACAAGAAGCTGGACTGCGAGATAATTAATTCTATTTAACCCGAACGATCGGCGTAAAAAACTGACCTCCTCTTAGTCTGCGAAGGCAGACTTCATTTGACGCTTACGCGATTTCAATCGCCGAATCATCAGCAAGTACCTTCACCAAAAACGCCGCACACTCCACATGAGAAGTCTGAGGAAAGAAATCCGCCGGCTGCACCCGCGCTAACTTATAATCTCCATTTTCGCACAAAATCTTCAAGTCGCGAGCCAAAGTAGCAGGCTTGCAGCTAACATAAACAATCCGATTTGGCTTAATTTCCTTGATAGCTTCCAACACCGCGCGATCGCACCCTTTTCTCGGAGGATCTAGCAATACAATATCCGGTGTCAATCCCAAAGTAGGCAGCAAATCCTCTACAGTTCCCACCTGAAAATCGACATTTCTCAAATCATTTAATTCAGCATTTAATCGGGCCTGCTCGATCGCCACAGGTTGCACTTCTAAACCGATCGCAATTTTAACTTGTTTTGCCAGCGGCAAAGTAAAAGTCCCAATGCCGCAGTAAGCATCAACCAAAACCTCATTTCCCTGCAAATTCAATTCCCCGACAATCACCTGCAACAGCCCTTCGGCGGCTTCAGTATTTACCTGGAAAAAAGTATCTGCTCTTAACTGAAAGTTCAAACCAGCAAATTTTTCTCGCAGATAAGACTGGCCAGCAATGCAGCGAGTTTCTGAACCAAAAATTACATTGGTTTGAGCTGAATTCACATTCAAACAAACACCTACAAGTTGAGGATACTGTTTCAGCCACTCAGATGCTTGCTCTTCGATTCCCGGCAAGTCTCCAGTGCGAACTATTAAAGTTAGCAGCATCTCCCCCGTGCGCCGTCCGATTCGTAAGGACAAATGACGCAATTCTCCTGTATGTTTCTTTTCGTCGTAGACTGGCCAATCTCTCCAGTGTATGTCTTCTTTGATTTCTTTTAATAACGGATTGAGGCGCGGGTCTTGCACCGGACATTGATTGAGATTGACTAATTTGTGGGTGCTTTTTTGATAGTAACCGGCTTGGACTTGACCTGTGGCAGAAATTGCCACGGGATAAGTCGCTTTGTTACGATATCCCAAAAATTGGGGAAATCCCTCGATTTTCCCCGTTAATATTTCATCGACTTGCAAATCGTTAAATCCGCCAATCCTTTCTAAGGCTTGAATGACTTGATTTTTCTTGGCTGCAAGCTGATATTCATAGTCTACGTGCTGCCACTGACAGCCGCCGCACTTATCGGCGACAATACAGTTGGGTCGGATGCGGTGTTCTGATGCTTCGAGAAGTGTGTCCAGCTTGCCTGTAGCATAGCCTGGTTTGACTTGCACGAGGCGGGCCAGGATGCGATCGCCCGGAACGGTATCGGACACAAACACTACAACCTGCTCAAAACGACCAACTCCGTCGCCGGTGTCTGCCAAGTCGGTAATCTCAAGCTCAATCAGTTGACCTTGCTGGCAAGGGTTTGCCACTTTCGTCGAGTTTCGGGTGGGGAATTTAGATTTGGTCACAAGTAGTCGTGGTAGGATTTAATATGGTAATGCAATATCGTTCTCTCTTTCGAGAGATAAGTAGATCGCACTTAAGCTCAAGCGCAGCCTGTCTTCCTGCGGCTGAACGTCTTGCTGCTACAGCCAAGCTTTAACCGGGGAGATTGTACTCGATCGAGCCTGTGCGATATGCTATTGGGGCCAAGCAGTCCAAACTCGTCAAACAGTCTCAATGTCTGCCGACATCCAAACTCTTGCATCGCAGTTTTTGAATTTTCCCCCCAGTACCTTGGGACACAAGGAAACTGGCTTAGTCACTAAGCATAACGCTTGCGGAGATTTACTATCTACTTCTAAGATTGATTAATGTTAGCAGCAAGGTAAGTCGCCCAAGCAGGAATCTCATCTTTAAGAGATGGGAATGTCAATTAATCTTTTCCTCAAATATCCTCAAATTTGAATAACAATGAGCGTAGTTAGCCAATTTATTCTCCAAGCCGATGACGAACTTCGTTATCCCAGTACCGGCGAACTCCAAAGCATCAATGATTTTTTTAAGACGGGAGAACAGCGGGTGCGTATTGCTACTGCGCTGTCTGACAGTGAGAAAAAAATTGTTGAAGAAGCTAGCAAAAAACTCTGGAAAAAACGCCCTGATTTTATCTCCCCTGGAGGCAATGCTTACGGCCAGCGCGAACGGGCTTTGTGTCTGCGCGACTACGGCTGGTATTTGCGTCTGATTACCTACGGTATCTTGGCCGGTGACAAAGAGCCGATCGAAAGCATCGGTTTGATTGGTGTTCGGGAAATGTACAATTCTCTGGGCGTTCCTGTTCCTGGCATGGTGGAAGCTATTCGCTGTTTGAAGGAAGCTTCTTTGGCTTTGCTCAATCAGGATGATGCTCAGGAAGCTGCTCCTTATTTTGATTATATCGCTCAAGCAATGTCTTAATTGAAGAGGCGATCGCTTTTGTGGATGTGGCGGAGCATTCGCGGGTGATTTTTGGGGTGATTTTATCTCGCCATTGCTCGCAAATGTTTCGCTTCTGTTGACAGTTGACAGTTGACAGTTGACAGTTGACAGTTGGCAGTTGGCAGTTGGCAGTTGACAGTTGATAGAATCTAAGGCAATGGTTTGAGCAATTAACAGCGTTCTCACCGTTGGGTGCGGTTGTTAGATTTAGGGAATCTGCCTGATTTCTGCTACGAAGCTATGCAGTTTGAGCTTTCCCAGATTTCGAGAATGTCCTGTCTTTCAATGCACATTTGAATCAAAAAGTCAAGCGTTTTTTGTAAGTATTGTTTTTTGAATTTCCTGGTGTCGCGCTGAATTGATGTTTTGAGCTGCGAGAGTTCTCTCAGGGTGGGGCAAGTTTGAATTTGGTGGGCGATCCTCTTCGAGGGCTTCGCTAACGCATTTTGCCATTCTTCCAGCCTGCGGTACGAGATAAATTGTCCGCCTCTGTGATGGTGCACAAACACTACGCCAGCCCAGCACTCCACTCGCTTAATTAAATTTTGGCTGATTTTGAGGAATTGGGCGATCAACCGGGCGGTGATACGGAGCTTTTTCGAGGGCTGGATACGGCGAAAAAGTGCTGTCATGGCTGAGTCACTCCTGAAATTGGGGCTTGAGTTAGTTTGTGTCTGATTTCCACCTTATAACATTCTACACGAATGCAGACAAATTGCAACTATGTTTGTGAATGTGTAATGCTCAAATCTTGTATGCTGCCTTTCGTAGAGCAAAAGTAAAGCTCGCTTAAGGGTTAAATTAGGTCTGTAAAATGCCGGGATTTCTTGACTTTAAGGCTGTAGTCGAGCAGGAAAGGCTGCGTCCTGTGCGATTTACTGATACGGGACGCGGTAGATTGGGAAAGCTTCTGAAAGCAGGTAGAGAGCTTCGAGGTTGGTCAATTATTGAAACAGAAATGGTGACAAAAGAATATGAGGCGGCTTTGTTTCGGACAGCGGGAGAACCCGTACCCAAAGATGTCGGTATCAGTAATGCAACTGTCAGCCGCTACGAACGGGGCAAATTAGAAAGCTTGGATTGGCGATCGCTCTCCCTGTTATGCTTTGTCCTGAAGCCGATCGATCCCATAACAAATCAACCCCTCGAACCCACAAACGCCCTTTACATCGCCTGCGAACATCCGCCGTACAACGACGCGAAGCTTTACGAGTAGATTACCTGGCATTAGTTGCGAGTACAACAAAGTTTACTCTTCGGCCTGACTTTCCAGCCACTCATTAAAAACCGTCACCGCAGCGCGCACCCTCACCAACAAGGGCTGCATATTCTGCGCCAACTCTAACACGCGATCGCCCTGCAAATCGACCTTATATCTGTGCACTACTAAATGACGAAATTTTCGGTAATCATCAAGTTCCAACAATATAGAACCCTGCCATAGCGGAGGACGGTTTTTGCCACCCGCTTCCGCGACTTGGCGCAACAACTCCTGATGCCAATTCTCGCCGCGGGGCATACCTCCATCCAAGACAACAGCCACTCGCTCGCTAATTCTTTCAAATCCTGCATACAAATCACTGACGTAACTAGCCAAACTAGGAGTTAGAACTATTTCTGGTAGAGTCTCAGCTTGTGCCAAAATTGTTTCCACAACCGCCCAAGTTTGGTCGATTCTAATCATCTCATCTTCAATGCGAGTTTTTAGAGCTAAATACATATTATTTGGCATGGGTTTTTCTTTGAGAATCCGACAGCGCAACTGAGGTGAAGCATCTTCCAACTGTACCAAATCTACTTTCAGCCAACCCGGACACAAAGATTCTAATTCGCCGTAAGCCTTCCACCATTGAGCGTTTGAGATACCTACGACGGCCAAATCTATATCCGAGGCCCAGTGCCAAGGACTATCACCAGCCAAGGAACCAAATAAAATTACCTCTTTTGCTGCGTAGTTTTTCTTGAGCAATTGGATACATTCTTTCGCTACAGATAGAGCAATTTTTTTCCTAATTTCCAGGGATTCAGGCTCAATTGTTTCACAAACTCTTTGGTAATTCATATTCAAATTTGACCTCTTGCATACATATTTGAATGGTACATAAACCGCAGATTATGGCTGATAAACACAGAGAAACGCAGATAATTTTTAGAGGGTTTTAGACTTTTGCTTCGCCAGCAAAGCCTTAGCTTGCTGCCACAAAGCCTCTAACTCTTCGGGCGGATAATCCGATAAAGGCCGATCGCACGCAGCCTCAACTTTAGCAAACCGCTGTACAAAGCGATCGTTCGTTCCCTGCAAAGCAGCCGACGGATCTAAATCGTACCAGCGAGCTAATTGAATCAACACAAACATAATATCTCCCAATTCCGACTCCTGCGCCGCCTTGTCCTCGTGTTTGAGAGCGTGTTCAAATTCTGCTACTTCTTCGTCAAATTTATCCCAAACGCCGTCTACACTGTCCCAGTCAAAACTCACTTCCGCAGCTTTTTGAGAGATTTTTACCGCTGCGGTGATTGGGGGCAAAGTGCTAGCATAACGGTTCATTTTCGAGGCTAAAGTTGGCGGCTTTTCCGAATTTGTGCCTTTTTCTGCTGCTTTGATTTTTTCCCAGTTTTCGTTAACTTCATCCACGCTGTTGACTTCTACATCCCCGAAAACGTGGGGATGTCGCCGAATCAGTTTTTCGGTAATCCCCGCAGCGATTTCGGCGAAGCTAAATTGATGGGATTCGCTGGCAATTTGTGCTTGCAAAATTACTTGTAATAGTAAGTCGCCCAATTCTTCAACGATCGCACTTTTGTCTCCTTTGCGAATCGCATCGGCGGTTTCATAGGCTTCTTCGATGATGTGCGGAATCAGAGTTTGGGGAGTTTGGGCTAAATCCCAAGGACATCCGCCGTCGGGCGATCGCAATTTAGCTACAACTTCTATCAGATTTTCGAGTGCTACGAGCGATCGACTGTGAGAATTTGACATCGGAATTCACCTATTAGATTTGTTAGACGTGCGGCGGGGAGCTTTGATTTTGCGCCTCTTAATTGTCTGAGGAGGGCGCAACCCGCTAAATCCTTTCTTTTTGAATCTTTTGTAAGCCGAGCCGCCCCAATCGCTCAGATAGTGGCTCATCGCGCCCAATTCAAGACCGATGTAAATGGCTATAAATTCGATATAGTGTTCGGAGATCGATCGACCCAAACCGAAAACCGCTTCTTGCCAATTTCCGGCTAAGTTGCCAATTTTTTCGGCGATCGTCAATCCCAACAGTCCCACAACCGCGATCCAGATCGCGAGGTACAAAATTCGCAAAGCAGTGCCGATCAGAGGCCCGTGGGACAAAAAAGAGCGGTGGCGCAAGCTTTTTTGGTAGGGTAGCCAAATAAATTTGAACCATCCCCAGCGCTGATACTGACAGGAGTAGATATCTAAATCCGGGCCAAACATCAGTCCGCCGACTAAGAAGCTGCCGGAAACGAGCAACGTCAGGTTGCTGCTTTGAGTATGGCCAAAGGTGAGGCCTGCCACCAAGGGCAAACTCCATAGGGTTATTTGATCGTGCGTGCGGCCAGAGGGCATTAAAAGTTTATGATTTTTTTAGTTGATCTTTCTGGGATACTGTGATATGATAAATCCCTGTAAGCGCAATTGGGCGATTAGCTCAGTGGTAGAGCGCCTGCTTTACACGCAGGATGCCGTAGGTTCAAATCCTACATCGCCCATACCCAATTGAAAAGCTGTGTGCAAGAGCTTGAAGTTTTAACCCCTTGGCTATCTGCTATTTCTTCGGAACAGGCAAGATGCCTGTTCCACAAGCAGAAATTTAATGTCTTGTGGAACAGGTATCTTGCCTGTTCTTAAAAAACTTATTGGCAACGGTGCAAGATGTGCGATCGGCTAAATTTAACATTTTGCGGCGGATGTCTCACAAGTTGGTACCCGATGCAGGAAAATTAATTAATTGATTTTCCTTTTTAGAACCTTGTATATGAAGCCGAAGATAACTAGCCCGATCGCCTGGAAACAAGCTGAACTGCTGATGCAGCCCGCGATGATCCGAGTGCTCGACAACATCCGCAAACAACTAGAGGAGTCTGTGTGGACGGGAACTTATCAAGAAGTGCAGGTTCCGATTCCCGGCTATCAACTAATTTTAGAGCATCAAGGCGAGCACAGATCCGTCGATATTTGGGAACTTTGCTATCGAGTCTGCTTTGTCAACTACCAGCCCGCCCACACTCAAATGCAAAGCCAAGAAGTCATAATTGACACTCTTTTAATTGACGAGGACACTGGCGATGTAGATTGGAATCGTCTTGATCTCAAAGCTAGTCAATTAATCCAAGAAGTCTTTACTAATTTGAATCATTAGTCAGTTGTCAGTTGACAGTTGACAGTTGACAGTTGACAGTTGACAGTTATCAGAAACTGGCTTGTTTTTTCAGAAGAATACTTGGTTACAGCCTGGAGATTCTGTAAAAAACTCGGTTTCTTGAGATCTGAGTGCGATCGCCAACTCAAACTCTGCATAAATCATTCAATACACGATCGCTAAGATCTTAAATCTCAAATCCTATGCTAATTCAAGAATTGCACGACATTCAAGCCGCAGCCGGCGCTACTTTTACAGAGTTAGCAACCACAGAAACAGTCCCCGTTAGTTTTGGTAACGACAGCGCCGCCATCGCAGCAACGAAACAAGGTGCGGCTTTGTGCGATCGCACTCACTGGGGACGCATTCAAATCTCCGATAGCGATCGCCTGCGGTTCCTGCACAATCAAAGCACCAACAACTTTAATATACTCAAACCCGGTCAAGGTTGCGACACCGTTTTCGTCACATCTACCGCCCGGACGATCGACCTCGCCACCGCCTATGCTACAGAAGATGCTGTAATATTGCTAGTTTCACCCAACCGCCGCCTCCAATTGCTCGAATTGCTCGATCGCTACATTTTCCCAATGGATCGCGTAGAATTAACAGATCTAACCGATACAACAGTTGCTTTCAGTCTCCTCGGCCCGGAAAGCAGTAGCTTACTAGAAAAACTCGGAGTTACCGAACTTGAAAATCAACCCTACGCTACTCATAAATCGATCGACTTTGCAGGTATAGAAGTCAGAGTTGCGGTTGGTAGCGGTTTAGCCACTCCTGGATACACCTTAATTGCCGCAGCCAGCGATGCAGCCCGCCTGTGGACTGAGTTAGTCAAAGCTGGGGCCGTACCGATGGGCGATCGAATTTGGGAACAACTACGCATCGAACAAGGCCGCCCCGCCACAGATTTTGAACTCACCGACGATTACAACCCCCTAGAAGCGCGCCTGTTAAACACAATTACCTACGACAAAGGCTGCTACATCGGCCAAGAAACAATTGCCAGATTAAACACCTACCAAGGAGTCAAACAGCAACTTTGGGGCGTGCAATTGAGCGGCGCCGTTGCACCCGGAACAGTCATCACCATCGGAGAAGAAAAAATAGGAAAACTCACCAGTTTTACCAAAACAGAATCCGGCTTTTTTGGTCTTGCTTACATCCGCACCAAAGCCGGAGGCGAAGGACTGAAAGTGCAGCTAGGAGAAATTGCCGGAGAAGTAGTAAACCTGCCTTTTTTAAATTTGTAACTATTTTTGTGGAACGGGCATCTTGCCAGTTCCAAAATTCAATCAAAAGAACTTGTGTAAGAGATATTATAGATTCGTAGTGAGGAATTCAGTCCGCATAAATCATAGGACTGAAGTCCTTACTACAAACCCAAACTATTTTACATATAGCGGTTTTCAAGCGTGGTGAAGTATGCCCTATGCCCATAGCCCATAGCCCATAGCCCTATGCCCATAGCCCTATGCCCATAGCCCTATACCAGAAGCGTACCTGATCTTTCTGAGAAAGGCTATAACATATCAAATGATAACATAATCATCGCTCAAAACCGCTTTACTCACCTGCGGTTCCGGCTCTACGGGGTCGCTGTAATAAGCATCAATGTGTTTGATAAAACTTTCCCGATAAGTTTTCAAATGCGAGTTAAGTGCTTCGATATCCTGCTCTTTTTTCGCGTAACTGCTATCTCTTCTAAATTGACCAGATTCCTTAACAAAAGCCATATCAATTTGCCACAAAGCTGCATCAATCGGGCGATAGGCTAAATCAACAATATCGTAAGCTGCAAATCCTTGGGACTTCATAAAACTCATTACTTCATACATCTGACCAAACAAAGTAACTTCTACAATTACATATTCAGTCTGCTGCAAAATCTCAGTTGCTCCCGCTAAAACATCTAATTCCTTGCCGTCTACATCAACTTTAATTAAATACGGGCCCGGCAAATTTCTTTCCCTGCATATACCATCCAGTGTAATAGCTGGAATGTTTCTCAAATAAGGATTGCTGCTATCAGTAATCGGATTTTCCGAAATTGAAGAATGTAACATACCTGGACTGACACTGAGAGTGCAAACTCCCGATTCTTTGGCCGCCGCAGCAATAATGTATTCTCCACTTTTGAGCTTGCGGCAAATTTTGGCGAGGTAAGGTTCATTTTCGGCGATGGGTTCAATTAGCAAATGTCGCGCATTGGGGAAAGTTTCGTAAAGGTTAAATGTTCCCAATGCCGCGCCGACATCAATCACGGTTTTTGGCTCAAAACCTAATTTTTTCGCCAGCATTAAGCTGCCTGTCATGGTGTTTCTGAGAATTCCTGTTTGTTGTTCGCTCACAATTTTTATCCTGATTTTAATAAGATGGACTAACTTAATATTACGTCTAGTCGCAAAATTATTATATGTCATTGCGAGGAACGAAGCAATCGCAATCATCTGCGATTACTTCGTTCCTCGCAATGACGGATGAAGCAGCGATACAATAAATGAAATGTGTTAGAGATTGGGCGAACGGTAGGGTTTATTTCTCAACCTACCCTGCTATTATTTCGCCGACTTCTGCGCCTTTTTTTCCGATTCTACTGATTGCAAAGCTTCGTCAAGAATTGCCCGTGCTTCTTCAGCTTTTCCCCTAGCTTCTCGATAGCGGACATTAGCTTGAGCGAAATTTTTGAGAACCTTGAAACCGTCTTTGAGACGACCAATTTCCTCGGCAGTTACAGGCTCATCTGTAAACAAAATATCGATCGCCTCCCGGATTTTTAGGGCTTCTTCGCGGGATTCCATCACCTTCAATTTGAGACTTGCCAAATTGCTCAAAATCTGCACTGCTTCAGTAATTGCGTCCTCACCGTCAGACACAGAAGCATCTTCGATCACTTCAACAAACTGCTTGGGCCCAAATCCTTCTGCGAGCTCTGTAGGTAGCTTACCTTCATCCATCAGCAGCATCAGCCGATCCATCGCTTCTTCGCGGGCTTTCGCTGAATCTTTCCCTTTGACAGTTAAAATAATTTCGGGGCTTTGAGGAAGTGTATAACGAACCATATTTTGACCACAAGTATGCGAAAACAATTGAATGATATTTTATCTTGATTCGATCGCCTGTTGCAGCTATCCATCCGCCCCATTACCAGAAAGAATTGGTTTAAAGCCTGAACCCTTGTAGGGAGAGATTAAAATCAGACTATTGATTACTCCAATCCTCGGACTTCTTTTGTCAAGTGCTGTCAACCCAACGACTGGCTCCCCTCGGCTTCGCTCAAGCCAAGCTGTCAACTGTCAACTGTCAACTGTCAACTGAATGAACAACCGCTTGCCAAAACTCGACAAATATACACTCAAAAGGAACCCTCGACCATGAAAGATAAAATTCTTAACTTCCTCAACTTGATTCTAGTAGCGGATGTATTTTTCGTCTTTGCTATTTTTGCGTGGTTTGTGATCGCCGTAGCAGGGCGATCGACCGGGGTGAATCTCGGTTTCGATTTATGGTACAGTCTGTGGCAGCCCGTATTTAATCCCGCTCTCGGCATTCTCATGGGCGGTGCAATTCTCAGCGGCATCATTAACCAAGTTTCTAAACGCCTCAATCCCAAGTAAAATTTATGTTGTATTTGAGACGGTGATTTGGGACTTTTGAGCCACTAAATTAGGTCGAAAATCAGGATTGAACGAATCGGGATCTAAAAATATCAACTCATGTTCTGAGCAACAAAAGTCTGGCTTAATTATGGGAGAACAAAAACGTATCGGCATTCTCACCAGCGGGGGTGACTGTGCCGGCTTAAACGCAGTGATTCGAGCCGTTGTTTACCGCGCCACGGAAACTTACAATTGGCAAGTGATGGGTATTCGTCAAGCCACCAAAGGGTTGATGAGTCGTCCTCCCGAAGCAATTGCGTTGAATGTGGAAAAAGTAGACTCCTGGCTGACCATTGGCGGTACGATGCTAGGGACTACAAACGAGGGCAACCCTTTCGCCTTCCCGATGCCTGATGGGACTGTGCGCGATCGCTCTGATGACATTATCGAAGGCTATCATCAACTAGGTTTGGATGCCTTAATTGTCATAGGTGGCGATGGCAGTCTAGCCATTCTCAGGAAGATTGCCAAACAAGGCAATTTGAATTTAGTTGCTATTCCTAAAACTATTGATAATGATGTCGGAATTACCGAGCGATCGATCGGTTTTGATACTGCTGTCAATATTGCCACAGAAGCACTAGACCGCTTACATTTTACCGCAGCAAGTCACAGCCGCGTGATCATTGTTGAAGTCATGGGACGCGATGCCGGACATATTGCAATTAGTGCCGGAATAGCTGGGGGAGCTGATATAATTCTGATTCCCGAAATTCCTTACAAAATTTCCCAAATTTGTGCCAAAATCAAAGAACGCCAAGACCGTGGAAAAACCTACTGTTTAATTGTAGTAGCGGAGGCAGTTCGCACAGAAGCAGGCGAATTAGTAATGCACACAAATCGCTTAGGTCAAAGTCGATTAGGCGGAATCGGTCAGTATTTAGCTGATACAATTTCTGAATGTAGCGGTGCAGAAACCCGCGTCACCGTTTTGGGACACACTCAACGCGGGGGAACACCTTCTTCGCTAGAAAGATTAATTGCTTCTGCTTTTGGCGTCGCAGCAGTTGATTTAATTGCCGAAGAGAAATTTGACCGCATGGTATCTTGGCAACAACGAGAAGTTGTGAGTGTTCCGCTGGAAGATGCGATCGCCAAATACAGACCCGTAGACTTCGATGGTACTCTGGTTAAAACGGCGCGCGGTTTGGGAATTTGTTTGGGAGATTAGACAATTACCCGTCCGATTTCTCAAAGATTAACAGTTTGTAGTAATGACTTCACTTTTTTCTTGCTTAACTCAACTGCAAGGACTGAAGTCCTTACTACAAAAATTTTGCACTTGTCCAAAAACTTTAGGGTGTAATCCGCACGGGTAGCCCGATCGCCAGTTTGGATGCCGCAGAGTTACCATAGAAGATAGTCCGGGATGCCAAGCCCGGTAAGGTTAAGCTTGGCGATAATACCCACAGGAAGGGAAAAATGACACTTAACTTGCGGCGACCGATTTTGATAGGCGGAATAGGACTTTCAGCAGCGCTGTGGCTGTTGGAAACTCTCCAGCATTCGGGTTCAGAAATGGGCGAAACGGCACTCATCGGCTTGGCGGCAGCCGGCGCAGGGTATTGGTGGTGGAAACAACAATCCCCCAAACTCGAACTCGCACTCCCGCAACCCCTGGCCAACCGGGAAGCAGCCGAAAAAGCGATCGCGACTGCCGAAGCAGCAATTAAACTACTCGCCTTGGAAGCTCAAAACTCGGCAAATCCTGCTCATCTAACAGCAAAGCTCGATCGACTCAAAGCCGAATTAGACCGACAAGACTTGCGGATTACCGTCACAGGCGGCAAAGCAGTCGGTAAAACTGCCTTAATTCAAGTTCTAAACTCTAATTGGGCATCTCAACAGCCACAAAAGCAGATTTTCTCAGAAACAGCAGCGCTGTTTGCCAATACAACAAATATCGATACCAAAATCGGCGGTGATTTAGTGCTGTTTGTGACAGCGGGCGACATCACCGATTCCGAGTTTAAAACATTATCTCAACTAGCGTCCGCAGGTCAGCGCGTGCTGCTAGTCTGGAACAAACTAGACCAATATTTGCCAGCGCAGCAGTCGCAGGTTTTGAACTCTTTGCAGCAGAAAATGCAAGGAATATTGGGGACAGAAGATATAATTGCGATCGCAGCTTCTCCCAATTCGATTAAAGTTCGTCAGCACCAAGCGGACGGCACATTTAAAGAACGCATCGAAAATCAAGTCTCTCAACTTGAGTCGCTGACAGCAAGATTGACTCAAATTTTAGCTCAAGAAGGGCAACAGTTGGTCTGGGCGAGTGCCGTGCGCGAGGCTGCAAGTATCAAATTAGAGGCAAAAACCTTATTAAATGTCGTTCGGCGCGATCGGGCAATGCCCATCATCGAACAATATCAGTATATCGCCGCCGCCGCCGTTTTTGCTAACCCAGTTCCCGCCTTAGACTTGTTAGCAACAACCGCCATCAGCACCCAACTCGTAATCGACCTCGGCGCTATCTACCAGCAAAAGTTTTCCTTAGACCAAGCTAAAACAGTAGCGGGAACTTTAGCAACCCAAATGTTCAAACTGGGATTAGTAGAACTGTCTACCCAAACTATTACGGGACTGCTGAAAAGCAATGCCGTTACCTATGCAGCAGGAGGCGCGGTGCAGGGAATTAGTGCAGCATATTTTACCAGAATAGCTGGACTGAGTTTGATTGAATATTTCTCAACTCAAGAATTGGAAAATGCTAAAGGCATCTTCAATCTTACGGAACTGACGAAAACTTTGCAAGCAGTATTTATGCAAAATCAGCAAGTTTCCTTCTTGCAAGCTTTCATCAACCAAGTTGCAAGTCGTCTCTCGCCTCAGACATCTGGGCCCCAGGTTGTTAATTCGGCCGCCAATTAAATAGTCCTGGAGGCAAGGGCGGCCAGGAACCTTGTCTGTCTGACGATTAGGGCCAGATCCCCCCTAACCCCCCTTGCAAAAGGGGGGGACAAGAGCATTCTCAAAGTCCCCCTTCTTAAGGGGGATTTAGGGGGATCTGGCCTCGGCAGTAAACGAGATATACAAAGGGTTTGACGTGGTTGTTAACAGGCCTTGACAGTTCCGTGTCCCTACATAACTCCCAAATAAACAGCTAGAAATTTATCAAAAATTGTATTAAAATAAGAAATAGAATGTTATATTTCCACGCTCAATTACATTGCTTAAAAAAGCCGATCGCCAATGGCTGACAATTCCCTTCAAGAAAATCGCCTATCCCTAGCCCGCGCCAGTTTGCGCCAAGCCCTCGCGCGCTACTCCCACCTGCGCCAAGGCAAAAAAAACTCAAATAATACAGAATTAGAAGCCGCGCTGCAAACTCAGTTAGATATTTTAACTTCTACCTCGGAAAAACTCGATCATAATGTCATTCGCATTGCTACCTTTGGTCTTGTCAGTCGCGGCAAATCAGCCGTATTAAACGCACTTTTAGGTCAAAAAATCCTGCAAACAGGCCCTCTCAACGGCGTGACTCAGTGGCCGCGTTCCGTGCGCTGGACAATTCCCTCTATTCCCACCGCTGAAGGTACAGAAAAAATCCAAGTAGAATTAATTGATACTCCCGGAATTGATGAAGTTGGCGGCGAAGTGCGCGGCGAAATGGCCAAACAAGTAACTCGCCAATCTGACTTAATTCTGTTTGTTGTAGCGGGCGATATCACTCGCACTGAATATCAAGCTTTGTGCGAATTGCAAACAGCTCAAAAACCGCTGATTTTAGTTTTTAATAAAATTGACCTGTACCCAGAATTAGACAGAAAAGCTATTTACCAAAGTTTGCAAGCGCTGGGAAATTCTGAACAGTTAGCAGCCGATGCGGTAACAGATGCAACAGATAAAGGAGATTTGGACGATCGACCAAACAACATCCCTCCTGATAAATCTACAGCAAAATCACCCGCTAAAATTGCCAAATCCTTAGAAATAGTCATGGTAGCCGCCGAACCCGCACCGGTGCAAGTGCGCGTCGAATGGTCAGATGGAAGTGTTACTAACGAATGGGAGTCGCCTCCCCCCCAGATAGACCAACTCAAACACAAGATTTTGACAATTCTTAACAGAGAAGGGCGATCGCTCCTCGCACTCAATGCTTTAGTAGAAGCTAGGGATGCCGAAGCAAATATTGCCCATCAAGTTCTCAAATTGCGGCAAACAGAAGCCGACGATTTAATCTGGCAATTTGCAAAATATAAAGCCTTAGCGGTAGGCTTAAATCCCGTTGCTTTCCTCGATGTAATGGGAGCAACAGTCGCAGATTTAGCCTTAATTCGCTCTTTATCCAGACTTTACGGTTTACCCATGACTGGTTACGAAGCCGGGAAACTTTGGCAAACTATTTTCTCCAGCGCAGGCGGCGTACTTTTGGGAGAATTAGGTAGCAGTTTCCTCTTGGGATTTGGTAAAAGTGCAGCGGCTGTCGCCCCGCAAATCGGCTTTTCTACGTTCGCCGGAGTTGCTGTCACTCAAGCTAGTTTAGCAGCTTACGGAACCTATGCTGTCGGTCGCGCCGCCCAAGTTTATTTAGAAAAAGGCTGCACCTGGGGCCCGATGGGACAAGATACCGTCATTCAAGAAATTCTAGCTACCATCGAGCGTAATACAATTATCGATCGCTTGCAGCAAGAATTTAAAATATGACACAAACAACAGCCATTACTGAAATTATTGCAACTTTAGCAGATGTTGAATCTCGATTCAGGATTACGCGCACTGAATTCGAGGGATTTTTCCCCGAATGGTATGCAGATTTGCCCGAAATTACAGAAGCTGATAAAAGTGCTCTCAATTTAATTCGGCGGCGATATCTCTATCATCTCAATGATGGAAATCTGACAGAAGGAACTGTCACCCTAATCATGGGTTCGCCTCTATTGGAACGAGCAGGTTTTTACGATTCACCTTTTAAAATGACTGCTGAAAAATCTGTAAGAATTGTTTTAGAGGAGGAGGATGAGGAAGTAGAAACTCTCAAGGGACGGATTGATGTTTTAGTGATGCAAAATCAGTTTTGGGTGACACTCTTAGAGTCGAAGCGCACCACTATTTCAGTCATGTCTGCACTTCCTCAAACACTAGCATACATGACCGCCAATCCCCGTAAGGATAGACCTAGTTTTGCTGCGATGACAAATGGCAGTGAAATTGTATTCGTCAAGCTAGACTTTCAGAATCCACCTCAATATGACTTATCAAGAATATTTTCACCGCTTCCTTTAATGAATGAACTTTATACGGTTCTTCAAGTCTTAAAAAAAATTGGTCAACTGATTACTGAGTCCTAAAAATTGCAGAAGACTCGGCGGTTTCAACCGCCGAGTCTTCTCTTCAGTCCGCGGAGGCAGACTTCGTTTGTATAGTCGCGGTTTCAACCGCCGAGTCTTATCTTCCCGCGATTCTCACGCCTTCCCTAAAATGAACAATCGTCGCAATTACCGCGATAGAAAAATAAAATAGTCTAATCAGCCAAAAACAAACCCGCATTGACCAAGAAACAATCGTCGGAGCCACACCCGTTAACTGCACAAATCTGGAATTAACTTTTTTTTCAAAGCTGTCGAGGTCTTTCATTTCAGATTGTTTGGTCGGAATCACCGGAAACTGACCAGTGTATACGTAATAACCGAGAAAACCCTGCAATCCTACCTTTCTCTGCAAAAATGAGTTAGTTAATGTTGCAGTATCCGCAGGCAATAAGTTATCTGATTCCCCTACTTTTTCCAGCCAAGCATTATATCTAATAGCTGGCGTACTCATAAAAACCAAGGGAACTATAACTATCAACAAAGCCGCACTAATTTGCCGTCCATATTGAGGAATCAAAAGTTTTGTAGCCACGCCAAATCCCATGCCGATAAAAGCAAATATTAAGATATTTAACAGTTCAATAATTTCGATGCCCCTCAACAAATCACCGATAATTAGAATTGTATATAATAATTTGTCTGCCAGCAGCAGAGCTGCGAATTTGATCAGAATTGAAACGCCTACAATAGTAGCTGCAATCGCTAAATACCCGATGCCACCTAGGATGTACAGGAAAATCGAACCGGCTTGTTTTAATGGCTGCATGGAATTATTCACTAAGTGAAAGTTTAGGAGTCTGATTGACAAAACAATTTGAAATTTTAGATAAATCTGGAGTTCTAAATTTGAATTGTAAAATTGATTAGCTCGATCGGTTGCAGTCAATCTCAAATCTCAAATCTCAAATTTACAATCGATTGACAAGTTCCCGCGCGGCCGCTTTGGCGACTTCTGATATCCGTTCCTTCACAACACCTTCTTCGTTAGCGCAGCCCTCGAAGAGGATCGCACTTTCGTCTGGTTCCGGTTCGCGATCGATCCCCAACCATAAAAGATACTCGATATTACCAGCCGGGCCAAGTAAAGGCGACCACGTTAAGCCTTTTTCCTGCCATCCTAAAGCTGTAGCTGCCTTCCACACTTGAAAAATCGCATCGGCTTGAGTTGCTGAGTCTCTGACTACGCCTTTTTTCCCGACGCGATCGCGCCCAACCTCAAATTGCGGCTTTACCAACAATACCGCTTCTCGCGGCGGTGCCAACAATTCCCACAGCGCCGGTAAAACCTTATCGAGGGAAATAAACGACACATCCACTACCGCCAAATCTGCTCGCCCAGACTCCCCATAAAGTTCTGTAGCCGTCATGTACCGCAAATTGGTGCGTTCTTTCAAAATTACCCTCGGATCGTTACGCAAGCGCCAATCTGCTTGACCGTAGCCCACATCTACGCCGTAGACTAGAGTCGCGCCGGCTTGTAGCAGACAGTCGGTAAAACCGCCTGTGGAAATGCCGCCGTCGAGACAAATTCTGCCCGCGACGGGAATCGCAAAAACTTCTAAAGCTTTGGCTAATTTGTCGCCACCTCTGGAAACGTAGCGCGATCGCTCTTTAATCTGAATATTTGCTGCAATATCAACCTCAGTCCCTGGTTTGTCAATTACCTGCTGGTTGATGGAGACTTTCCCAGTCCGAATCAAGGCCTGAGCTTGTTGTCGGGAAGTGCACAAATCTAGGTCTACCAATAAAGTGTCTATTCGTTGTTTAGCCAAGGTTTTTAATCTGTACGGATCGGGTTTAGGACAGTATCAGATTAGCACTTACGCACAAGCCCGACTGCTGATTTTTGGCTACCATCTGGTTTTCCCAGTAGAAGCTGGCCTTCTTCGCCCACCGCCATTTTTTCCGGGTTTTCCAGATCTGGTGGGCGATCGCCCTCACCTCACATTATGTGACTGAGAACGCTCTCCGTGTTGAGTTCAATCACAGACAAACATTCGTAGAATCACACAAAAACTTTGGCGAATAGCGGATTATGTAGCTACAGGTCAAACGGTTACAAATAAAATGCGATCGATCATAAAAAACTTTAACTTTCCAATCAGAAATCCGGGCTTTTGTCAAGAAAATCCCCTGGCCTTCGTCAGCGGTAACATCATCCACATCCTTTACGCAAACGGCGAAGTAGAAGCCACAACCGCCGAACAAGTCGATCGCGGCCAAACTAAAAATCCCCTTGATAAATGCCTCGTCTGGGGATGTATCGGCGATTTTTAACCCATAAAAAAGATCGCTTGGAGGCACGGATGCCCAAAAAAGCGATCGATCCAACGGCTCCTAACTGCAAGCCACAAATACAATTTGCTGCTAAAAGAACCAGCTTGCTTGACTTAAATATCTTGTTCGCTCAATTCGCGAATCATGTAATCAAAAGGCTGTTCCAGAAAAGGCCCCACAGACAAGCCGGCAGCTTCCACCTGAGCCTTAACCATCTCCTTCATAATGCCGATCCCCATCACAGTCGGGCCAATGGGAACGCTCAGAGAATTGTAAGTTTCCCGCAAACCTTGCAGCACGCGCTCGTCCAGCACATCGGTACTTCCAGCCACCAGGGCGTAAGTAGCGTAGCGCAAGTAGTAGTCCATATCCCGCAAACAAGCCGCGTAGCGACGAGTCGTGTAGGCATTTCCACCGGGACGGATCAGTTCGGGCTGTTCAGCAAATAGCTGAATACCAGCTTGCTTGACAATTTCCGCAGCATTGCTGTTAATCGCAGCCGCCGCCTGTACCCGTGCTGTGCCCGTTGCAAAATAAGATTTCAACCGATCGATACCATCTCGGTCTAAATACCTACCAGCAACATCATAATTTTCAATCAGGCTCGTCACTGCATCGCGCATAAGTTTCTCTCCCAAAAATCTTTATCAATACTTTTCTATCTGAGATAGACCGCCTATTGTAGACTACTACAAATCGGCCTTTGATTAAGATTTGAGATAGGATTTGCACAGAGGGTAGTCCCTCCCCAGCAACTGACCGCAAAGTTCAGCCTTTTGCCTTAGATCAACAGCCGAAACATAGACCAGGCAAGAATCACGAACTGCCCGCCCGCACTGGGCGCACTTTGAATATTTTGTATCTTTTGCTACAAAAACGTGGTTACTGAAAGCCTACGATCGCCCAAACAGTCTAAAATCTGCCGTTAGCGAAGCCCTCGAAGAGGATCGCCAAGACACAACTAACATCAGGAGTAAGTCATGTTCCAGACACCCCAAGAAGCCCTAAACTACATAAAAGAAAATAAAATCCTGATCGTTGACCTAAAATTCATCGATATGCCGGGGATCTGGCAACACCTTTCCCTGTACCACGACCAAATCGACGAAACCGCCTTCACAGACGGCGTACCCTTCGACGGTTCCAGCATTCGCGGCTGGAAAGCCATCAACGAATCAGACATGACAATGGTCATCGATCCTACCACCGCGTGGATTGACCCCTTCATGGCAGAACCCACCATCAGCTTCATTTGCAGCATCAAAGAACCCCGCACCGGCGAACCATACGGTCGCTGTCCCCGCACGATCGCCCAAAAAGCCATAGACTACTTAAATACCACCGGCATCGGCGATACAGCATTCTTTGGCCCGGAAGCAGAATTTTTCATTTTTGACGACGTTCGCTTCGACCAAACCCAAAATTCCGGGTACTATTACGTAGACTCGATCGAAGGTCGCTGGAATTCCGGCAAAGAAGAAGCAGGCGGCAACCTCGGTTACAAACCACGTTACAAAGAAGGTTATTTCCCAGTAGCACCAACCGATACCTCTCAAGACATGAGAACGGAAATGCTGCTGACAATGGCAAAATGCGGCGTACCAATCGAAAAGCACCACCACGAAGTCGCCACCGGCGGTCAATGCGAACTCGGTTTCCGCTTTGCAACATTAGTCCAAGCCGCTGACTACTTAATGACATACAAATACGTCATCAAAAACGTCGGCAAAAAATACGGCAAAACCATCACCTTCATGCCCAAACCGCTGTTTAACGACAACGGTTCCGGGATGCACGTTCACCAGTCGATTTGGCAAGACGGCAAACCGTTATTTGCAGGCGATCAATATGCAGGTTTCAGTCAAATGGGACTGCATTACATCGGCGGCATTCTCAAGCACGCGCCGGCACTTTTGGCACTCACCAACCCGACGACTAATTCCTACAAGCGTTTAGTTCCGGGCTTTGAAGCTCCTGTAAACTTAGCTTATTCTCAAGGAAATCGATCGGCATCAGTGCGGATTCCGTTGTCTGGTACCAACCCCAAAGCCAAGCGGTTAGAATTCCGCTGTCCCGATGCCACATCCAACCCCTATTTAGCCTTTGCAGCTATGCTGTGCGCCGGCCTAGATGGCATCAAGAATCAAATCGATCCGGGCGAACCTTTGGACGTGGATATCTACGACCTTTCCCCTGAAGAATTGAGCAAAATTCCTTCAACTCCCGCTTCCTTGGAAGCCGCTTTAGAAGCTTTAGAACAAGACCACGCTTTCTTAACAGAAACAGGCGTCTTTACCGAAGACTTCATCCAAACCTGGATTTCCTACAAACTCGACAACGAAGTCAACCCGATGCGGTTACGTCCTCATCCCTACGAGTTTGCTCTCTACTACGATTGTTAGGAAATTAAGCATTAAAAATGGCATAATTCCCATTTATAATTCTTAATTAAAAAGAACGCCGCCCTGAAAAGCGGCGTTTTTTTGGAGTTTATATCAATTATGAAAAATTGCCACATAGAAATTATAGGCGATAATTTGTAGGGAAACGGCACGATGGAATGTCCGGCGGGTAATCATACAAATGACAGATAATTTATATAGAATTAATAATTCTAGCAAGACTTTTCAGCAAGACTTTTCAAAGTGGTATCTTTGAGTCGCGGGTTGGCAGCGATATTTGGTGGGGGAATTGCATATATTGAGGAACCCTCCCTAAGACGGATGATTGAAATTGGTGCTCTGCGCATGACTTTAACCTCGCACCCAGAGCACCAATATCGTCATCTTGGTTTCTTGCCACTGAATCGAGTAAAATCCTAGGTTTCTCGTGGCTTTTACCAGATTTCTCCGGTATGATTGACAATGGTATAAGATGTCGGTTTAAGGCGAATACATAAACTATCAATTCTTAATCTATCGGAAGTCATAAATCTAGGCAGAGAACTTGTATATTAAGATACAAAATTGGCCAACCTGCGATCGGATAAGTTTAAAAAAGGCGACTTTTCTGAAATCACAGGGCAACAAAAACTCGTGAAACGAAGCTGTCCCGGAATCCCAAATTTTATCTGTTTTACCAAATAAATCCATAAAACTCGCTAGTTTTTAACCCGTACCTGCCAATTAAGAGTCATTTCACAAGAGCGATCGGTATTTTAACCGCTTTTGAACCAAGAGTGCAAGCTAGGCGCGCCCTGAGATCGAAGTCATCCTTCAGATAGAAGTAATAGCAGTAAAATTGAGTTAGATTTAGCAGCAATAGCAAGTTTAACAAAATTAACTTATCTCCAAGTTTCACTCCTGAAAAAAGCAGATAAGCGTGTTTTTACGCAGCTAAGCAGTTGCCTTGTTTGGTCTAATAAATGCGCCGCTTGTTCGCCAATAAAAATTCTCTGATTAATGCTTGCGACTTTCAGTAAGACACTGCCAAGCAAGATATCTTATTGACAATTTTTCATTACTAAATTTTCCTGGAAAAAATTTCATCAACCAATTATCGAGGCTAATTATGTCCCCGCCAGAAAGCTCAATAAACAATAATTATAGCAATAAAGGTCGAGCATGGGAGATCCGATTTACCTGGATAGATCCAGCAAAATCTCCCTCTCAATTCGCTCCCTCCCCAGCCAACTTATCAAAAGCTGCTGCTTTAGATGCACCGGATTTAGTTTGTTTGTCTCATTTGCGGTGGAATTTCGTCTATCAGCGTCCGCAACATCTCTTAGGCCGCTGTGCCAAAAATCGCCGCGTATTCTTTATAGAAGAACCTGTTTTCAACGCGGCAACTGATTGGTGGCTTGATGTCAGCATTCACGAAACCGGAGTCTGGGTAATAGTACCGCACCTGAGCGAAGGAATCAGCGAACAAACAGTGCAAACTGCTCAGCAAGCCATGCTCGATGATTTGTTTCAATCAGCAGAAATTAGCCAGTACATTCTCTGGTATTACACACCAATGGCTGTCAGTTTTACCAACCACTTAAAACCGCTAGCTGTAGTCTACGACTGCATGGATGAACTGTCAGCATTCCAAGGCGCACACCCGGATTTAAAAGCAAATGAAACCCAACTATTAAAGCGCGCCAACGTCGTATTTACAGGCGGACACAGCCTCTACGAAGCAAAGCAGCACCAGCACCCAAACATTCATGCTTTCCCTAGCAGCATCGAAAAAGAACACTTTGCCGCAGCTAGGAATTTTTCAGAAGCACCTGCGGATCAAAAAGACATTCCTCACCCGCGTTTGGGATTTTTTGGCGTCATAGACGAACGCATGGATATCGAACTGCTGGGCGGCATTGCGGAAGCGAGACCGGACTGGCATTTAGTCATCATTGGCCCGGTGGTGAAAATCGACCAGGCAACTCTACCAACTCACCCAAATATCCACTATCTCGGCGGCAAATCTTATCAAGAACTGCCAGCGTATCTTGGCGGGTGGGATATAGCAATGCTGCCTTTTGCGATTAACGAATCGACTAAATTTATTAGTCCGACGAAAACTCCCGAATACCTCGCTGCCGGCAAACCGGTGATTTCTACTCCGATCCGCGACGTGGTGCGGCCCTACGGAGAAAACGGCTTGGTTCGGATTGCGAGCAATGTTGAAGAATTCGTTGCTGCTGCTGAAGCAATCCTGGGCGAAAGTTCGGAAGTTCGCGCCAAGTGGCTGGGCGAAGTGGATGCCTTTTTAGCAGACAATTCTTGGGACAATACCTGGGGTGAAATGCTGGAATTGATCGAAAGTGCGATCGAAGGCAGAAAGGCAAAAGCAGATGACAGGCTAAAAGTTTTAAGTTAGAAATATCGAGGTTTAACACTCAACCATACTAGCTTACCAATTACCAATTACCGATTACAAATTACCGATTACAGATTACAAATTACCAAACAATAGAGGTACTTTAATGTTTGACTATTTAATTGTCGGAGCCGGATTTGCAGGTAGCGTCATTGCCGAAAGACTAGCAACTCAGGCGGGCAAAACAGTCTTGATAATTGATACCCGCAATCACATCGGTGGCAACGCCTACGACCACTACGACAACCACGGCATCCTCGTTCACAAATACGGCCCCCACATTTTTCACACTAATTCGCGCCCTGTTTTCGAGTACCTTTCGCAGTTCACCGATTGGCGGCCCTACGAACATCGCGTCCTCGCCAGCGTGGACGGTCAACTGTTGCCAATTCCGATCAATCTCAACACTGTAAATAAACTTTATGGGCTGAATCTGACATCATTTGAAGTCGAAGATTTCTTCGCGAAAGTAGCCGAACCAAAAGATTATATTCGCACTTCCGAAGATGTCGTTGTCAGCAAAGTCGGCCGCGAACTTTACGATAAATTCTTCCGCAACTATAGCCGCAAACAGTGGGGAATAGACCCGTCAGAACTTGACAAATCAGTGATTGCGCGCGTACCCACCCGCACTAACAGGGACGATCGCTATTTCACCGATACCTATCAAGCAATGCCCCTGCACGGCTACACTCGGATGTTTGAAAAGATGCTGTCTCACCCAAACATCAAGGTGATGCTGAATACCGACTACCGGGAGATTGAAGGTTTTATTCCTTACGGGGAAATGATTTATACCGGCCCTGTGGATTCCTATTTCAATTATTGCTATGGCAAACTGCCTTACCGTTCCTTAGAATTCAAGCACGAGACGCTGAACGTACCCGTACACCAAGCAGCACCCGTGGTAAATTACCCGAACGAGCATTTATATACTCGCTGCACGGAGTTTAAATACCTCACCGGACAGGAGCATCTCAAAACGAGCATTGTCTACGAATATCCCCAAGCTGAGGGAGACCCTTATTACCCGGTGCCTCGTCCGGAAAATGCCGAAATATACAAGAAATATAAGGCTTTGGCTGATGCCACTCCGGGAGTTTCTTTTGTGGGGAGGCTGGCGACTTACAGGTATTATAACATGGATCAAGTTGTCGCTCAAGCTTTGACAACTTATACTCAGATTACAGCCAAGCCGATGATTGAAATGGTGGGCAATCTTAACGCTTCTGCCTCTAATTTAAGCTCGTCGAACGCAGTTGCCGAACTCCCAGCCGCTGTTTCTCTAGAAGTCGTTGCTGTCAATGGCAACGGCAAATCTGCTAGCAAATAGCTGTAAGCTGTGATTTTGTAAGGGGGAAAAGTCTACGGCGATAGTTGAAAATGTAAGGTGCGCAGTGCGCACCCTACTTGGTTTCCCTCAAAATTTTTTTTAACAATTCAAACAAGGATTGAGGTAAAAATGAGCGTGATCGTGAAAATAATTTTGTCTCATGAGGTTTTGGAAAAATCTCAATTTTTTTATTTTCAAAAAGAAATAAAGCGCCTAATTGAAAGCGACGGCAAAATTCTGATGCTGGATTTCTCAAATATAAAATTCTTGAAAAATTCGGAGTTAATGGCTGTAGTGGCGATCGTGAAATTAGTTAGAGACAGCGCCTGTATACTTTTGATATCTGCTATGAGCGAACAAGTTAGAATGCTATTTGAACTCACGGGATTAGAACAGATATTTCAGTATTTGCCACATCCCGAAGAAGTTCCTCTCACAAGTGACCTAACTGAACCTTTAGGAGGTTTGCAAAGTGTTGCCAGCTAAAGGGAGAGGGGAGAGGGGGAGAGTTGGAGAGTGGGAGAGGGGGAGAGTTGGAGAGTGGGAGAGTGGGAGAGGGGGAGAGTGGGAGAGGGGGAGAGTGGGAAAAATCTTCCTTCCTTCTTCCTTCTTCCTTCTTCCTTCTTCCTTCTGACTAAGGACTAAGGACTAAGGACTAATGACTCATGACTAATGACTTCAGCATAAGCCTTCAGATGAGGCTGTTTTAAGGTGCAGAACTTTTGCAAATTAATCAGCAAAAAACTTGTGAAAGTCGGGGGAATTGTCGCTAACCTATAAATATAACTTTGGGTAGATGTGCCGATGAGTTGGTTAGGTAGAGAAGTAGAAAATTGCGATATTGAAGAGTCTTCCACTCTAGACAATAAGGTGACTGTTCAAGGGCGCAAAACAGGTTATCCGCGCCCGCAATTGCGCCGCAGCAACTGGATTTGTCTTAACGGTCAGTGGAGGTTTGCTTACGACGATGCGGGACGCTGTGTGCAGCCGATCGACATTACCGACTGGAGTCACACTATAGAAGTGCCATTTGCTCCCGAATCGGCAAAAAGCGGGATTGGTGACACGAATTTTCACGCCAACTGCTGGTACGATCGCGAATTTGACTTACCCCACACAGAAAGCAGAGTTCTCCTCCACTTCGGCGCCGTAGACTACCGCGCCCGCGTCTGGGTAAACGGTCACTTTGTCATCGAACACGAAGGCGGACACACTCCTTTCTCGGCAGACATTACAGCAGTTCTTAACCCCATCGGCCCGCAGCGGGTGACAGTCTGGGCCCAGGACGATCCGCAAGATTTGGCAAAACCGCGCGGCAAGCAAGATTGGCAAGTGCAACCGCACAGCATCTGGTATCCGCGCACGACCGGCATTTGGCAGACAGTCTGGGTAGAATTGGTGCCTCACACTTATATCGAGCGCATCCGCTGGACTCCGCAGTTTGAACGCTGGGAAATCGGTTTTGAAGCGTTTGTGGCGGGCGATCGCCAATCCGGGATTCAAATTAAAGTTAAACTGTCGATCGGCTGTTTGCTGCTGGTTAACGACACCTACGAAGTGATCAACGGCGAAATCCACCGCCGCATCGCCCTTTCAGATCCGGGGATCGACGACTACCGCAACGAACTGCTGTGGAGTCCCGAAAAACCGACATTAATTAACGCACAAGTGGAGTTGTGGGCGGACGGCAAACTGCTCGACGAAATTAAATCCTACACCGCGATGCGGACTGTCAGCATCCAGCGCGATCGCTTCATGCTGAACGGCCGCCCCTACTACCTGAGACTGGTGCTCGATCAAGGTTACTGGCCTGACACCCTGATGACTGCCCCCTCCGACGAAGCTTTGCGCCACGATGTCGAATTAGTCAAAGCAATGGGCTTCAACGGCGTTCGCAAACACCAAAAAATCGAAGATCCGCGCTTTTTGTACTGGGCCGACGTGCTGGGGCTGCTAGTTTGGGAAGAAATGCCCAGCGCCTACCGCTTTACTCGCAAAGCCGTTGACAGGCTGACGCGGGAATGGACGGAAGTGATCGATCGCGACTCCAGCCATCCCTGTATCGTAGTCTGGGTGCCCTTCAACGAATCTTGGGGAGTTCCCAATTTAGTCGAAGCGCCAGCCCACCGCCACTACGTCCAAGCGCTGTATTTCCTGACCAAAACCCTCGATCCGACTCGCCCGGTAATTAGCAACGACGGCTGGGAAAGCACAGATACCGATATCCTGGCGATTCACGACTACGACAACAACCCGCAAACTGTGGCCAAGCGCTACGGGCCCGAAGTCCAGTTAGCGGATTTGTTCAATCGCGGGCGTCCGGGAGGGCGAGTCCTCACCCTCGACGGCCACCCGCACCAAGGACAGCCGGTGATGCTGACCGAATTCGGCGGTATCGCTTGCGCTGGTCGCGAAAACCCCGATTTTCACAGGGTTTGGGGCTACGTGCGCGCGTCGGACACGCAGGAACTGCAAAGGCGCTATACGGCGCTGTTGCAGGTGGTAAACCGGGTGGAAATGTTTAGCGGATTTTGTTACACGCAGTTGACTGATACTTTCCAAGAAGCTAACGGTTTGCTTTATGCCGATCGCACTCCCAAATTTCCCATAGAGGCGATCGCGGCGGCAACTCTCGGCTGGGATATTCCCGAAGAAAGTTCGCTGTCGCAAGCTATTACTCAGTGCTAAATACACTACAAACCAAAATCTCGTTTGTAGTGAGGAATGCAAGTCCTTTTTTAGGAATATTTAAGGACTAAACTCCCTACTACGAACCTTAAAACCTCGCTGTCAACTGTCAACTGTCAACTGTCAACTGTCAACTGTCAACTGTTTAATGATGTTTCAAAGTTTTTTCATGGGCGGTTTTGAATGTTCCACACACAAATTGCGATCGGGAAAACGCCTCGATGTCACAGCCGCTACCGGCCACGATAAATTCGCAGTCGCCGACTACCAACGCTTGCAACAGCAAGGCATTTACACAGTCCGCGAAGGCCTCCGCTGGCACTTAATTGAACAGTCGCCGGAACAATACGATTTTTCCAGCGCCCTGCCAATAATTCGCGCCGCCCGCGATACAAAAATGCAGGTAATTTGGGATTTGTTTCACTACGGCTGGCCGGATGATATTGATATTTTTAGTCCCGAATTCGTGTCCAGATTTGCCAAGATGGTGCGCGCTTTTATGCAAGTGCTGACTGACGAAACCGACCAAATACCATTTGTGACACCTGTCAATGAAATTTCATTTATTGCCTGGGCTGGCGGCGATGTCGCGTACATCAATCCCTTTGCGGAGGGGCGGGGAGACGAGCTCAAAATTCAGTTAGTCAAAGCTGCGATCGCAGGGATAGAATCAGTTTGGGAAATCAATCCCCACAGCCGCATCGTTCAGATTGACCCGGTAATTAACATTATTGCCGATCCTGACAAACCGGAGGATAAAGACGCGGCGGAAGGTTATCGTTTATCTCAATATCAAGCATGGGATATGTTGGCGGGACGCTTTCGCCCCGAACTTGGCGGCCAGGAAAAATATCTCGATATTATTGGGGTGAATTATTACGATCGCAATCAGTGGATTCACAATCAAGATCCGATGAAATACACCGATCGGCTGTACCGCCCGTTTAGCGAGATGCTGCAAGAAGTGTTCGATCGCTACGGCCGCCCCTTATTTGTAGCAGAAACAGGCACTGAAGACGATTTTAGACCTGTCTGGTTTAATTATGTGTGCAATCAGGTAGCGGCGGCGCTGAAAGCAGGAGTTCCGGTAGAGGGAGTCTGTTTGTATCCGATCGTCAACCATCCGGGTTGGGACGACGACAGGCACTGTTACAATGGTTTGTGGGATTATTGCAATGAATTGGGCGATCGAGAAATTTATCAGCCTTTGGCGGATGAATTGCAGTATCAAAGACAGCAGATTGAACCGTTGCTCAAGTCAAAAAACTAACAGTTTTAAGACTGGCGTTCTAACTCTAATGTAGGGTGCGCACTGCGCACCTTATATGCTGGGACTAACAAATTATTATAAAAATGCTCGATCTTAAAAAAATTTTGAATTTTGAGTCTTAACATGAGGTTGTTATTTTATGGTAAAACGATCGCTCCAAGCATCCACTTCTGGAATTCAACGGGCGAAAGCAGCGTTTGCCATCAAGGGCTGGACTCAGGACAATCTAGCCGGAGAAGTCAACTTAAAGACTCGTCAGCCAATTGGGCGATTTTTTACAGGCCAACGGGTCGATCGCCAGAATTTTTTAGCCATTTGTACAATACTAGATTTAGATTGGCGAGACATTGCCGACCATCCGGCTGCGGAATTTCCAGAACCCGGAGACGCCGCCGAGACTGCCTCTGGGAATATTGACAGTTTAGTGCAAGTTGTGCGATCGCAATATCGCGACACAATTCAAAACCAATGCGGCATCTTGCAATTACTCGACATCAGCCGTCCAGTCAGCATTGATGACATCTACGTCGATGTCAACATTTTAGAAGAAATAGCCAGCCAACAGTGCTTTGAAATTGCCGACCTGCAAAACTTAGAGCCCGCCGAATTCGATCGCGTCGGCTTAGGCGCAGTTGACCAAAAACAAATACCAGGAATGCAAGCCGTCGAAACCTACTCCAAACTCAGAGTATTAGGTAAACCAGGAGTCGGCAAAACCACCTTTTTGAAACATCTTGCCATTCTGTGCAACCGGGGCAAATTTGCCGCCCATCAAGTGCCAGTTTTCATCGCCCTGAGAGATTTTGCCGAAGAATCCAGAGATGATGGCAACTTTAGCATCCTAAATTACATTCATCAGGCATTTCTCACATCAGGTATTCCCAATCCGTCTGTAATTGAAACTTTACTCAAAGCCGGTAGAGTTTTGCTGTTGCTAGATGGCATGGATGAAGTGCTCAACCAGGACATTACAGTAGTTCTGAAAGAGATGCGCAAATTCTCAGAAAAATATCACAAAAACCAGTTCGTCGGCACCTGCCGCACCGCCGCCCAAAAACTGCAACTGCAAGGCTTTACCGATGTGGAAATTGCCCCCTTAACCGAGGCTCAAATCACCACCTTCGCGGAAAAGTGGTTTGTAGAATTTGCCAAAAACAACTCTCAATCTGGGAAAGCACAGTCTATGCAGTTTATGCGGAAATTGGACTTGTCGGAAAACTGGCAGTTTCGCCAACTGGTAGTCACGCCACTGTTTCTGCATCTTGCTTGCTGGGTGTTTCACGGTCAAGACAAATTTCCGACTAAACGCACGGAGTTTTACAAGCAAGGACTGGATTTGCTGCTGGGGAAATGGGATGAAGCTAAAGGAGTCGAACGCGATGACGTGTACCGAGGGTTTTTATTACCTCAAAAACTCAGGTTGCTGAGTCAGTTGGCGGCAGTCACCTTTGAAGACGGACAGTATTTTTTTGAGCAACGGATCATCGAACAATACATTGGGGATTATTTGCGGAATTTGCCAGGTGCGACATTATTAGAACCAGAGGAACTCCAACTCGAAAGCGAAGCCATACTTAAATCAATCGAGGCTCAACATGGGTTACTTACAGAACGAGCGCGAGGAATTTTTTCGTTTTCCTATTTAGCATTTCAAGAATACTTCACGGCTCGAAAAATTGTTGCCAGTCACAATCTGGGAGGATTAGAGCAAGCGCTGTCCGGGTTGGTGAGTCACATAACTGACCCGCACTGGCGCGAAGTTTTCTTGTTAACAACTGCGATGTTGCGGAGTGCAGATTCGCTGGTGCAGTTGATGAAGCAGCAGATTGATGTATTAGTGGCTCAAGACCCTTATCTGCAAGAATTTTTGCTGTGGGCTAGTCAAAAATCGCAGATGATTCCCAAAGAGCCCAAAGTTGCCACTTCACGAGCGTTTTACTTGGCGCTTGCCCAAAGCCCTCATACAGCGGCTCACTTTGCGTTAGCGTGCACCCTGGATCAAGGGATGTTTTTAGATGCGGCCTTAGATAATTTGCTGCTGGAATGTGCGGTTAATCAAAGTCAGGATTTTGCTTGTGCCAATGCTTGCAGTGAGGCGCTCAACAATATTCTGGTGACGGTTCTGGATGCTGGATTTTATAAGTCTTTGCAACAATTGAGAGACGAATTGCCATCTGCGAGTCAAAACCGAGAATGGCTTGATGACTGGTGGCAGAAACACTATTCTGCTTGGATGGAAGAGTTGAGGGAGACGATCGCCCATTACCGCAATATTAACCATACTTGGGAGTTTAGTCCAGCTCAACAGCAAGTGCTGCAATCCTACTACAATGCCAATCAACTTCTGCTCGATTGTCTGCACAGCAATTGTGAAGTGACAGCCGCCATCCGACAGGAAATCGAAGCGACTTTATTGCTGCCTCAGCAGGAACTGGAAGCTAGGGAATGGCAATAAATTCTGAATTGATACATATTTATGTAAAGAATTATCAAGTATTCACTCAATTAATACAAATCAAACATCTGTTAATACTCGACTTGAAACGTCAAGTGCCTATAATTTTTATAAGATAACTCACTCTTAGCTCAATACGGTTCACTTAGGACTGCTCCCCCCTAGCCCCCCTTAAAAAGGGGGGACAAGAAAGTTCTCAAAGTCCCCCTTAAAAAGGGGAGGACAAGAAAGTTCTCAAAGTCCCCCTTCTTAAGGGGGATTTAGGGGGATCTCCGGGCAATAAACAGCGCTAACCCAAGCGTATTGATCTGTAAAAGCTTTGTGGAAAAAAACGGCACGTTAACTCGATCGACTCAGGATATGAGATGAACACTTTATTGACTAATGCAATCCCATTGTCAAGGAACTTAAAACCCGATCGCACCCAGCAGGTTTTAGACACACCAGCGATCGACGGCTGCATGAGCAGCCGTCATACTTGTCTGTGCTGTTCTACTGTTTTAGTCCGACATATGCGATCGGGAAGGATTTACTGGCGTTGTGGCTGTTGTCATACAGATATGCCCGCTTAGTCAACGCCGACAAGCAATCGTTTTCGGACTCAGCAATTTTAAATTAGAGGTACAAATGTCATTCGAGCTAATCAATTTAACATTGCCAACCGTACTGCGAGAAATTGGCGAAGTCTTAGATGACTACCCAGAACATCCCTATCACTCAGCTTTTGCGATTCATGAATTTCGGCAAAAGCTGATTGCTCACGTTCTGAGCCAACTTCCCAACCATTACGCGATCGCCGGAGAACCAGCACCGACGAGAAAAATCAGCGCTCCACATCGTTCTGCTTTAGCTGAGCGAATGTACCGAGAAACGGTGATTCGAGGGGGCATTCTGCACATTTTGAGAGAAAATGCCGATCGATTGAGTCATATTTTTCAGCAACAAAGCGCTTAGAGTTTACTGCTGATAGTGAAACTGGGAGCAGATATTTCGGAGTGTCATACCATTTCTAAAAATTTTGCTATGACAGAATTTTTGGGTGTGTTTACTCAACTATTTTGTCCGGTGCGTCGCTGTGAGATTGTCGATTTTTCTTTGGGATTTTCTTTCTTCGACGCACCGTACGGCTACTCATTTAGAAAATCTGACTTTTACCAAAATGTTTTTTCTTACGTTTGTTACGTAGTGAATCAACTCATTCAATTCATTCAAAAAACAACCCAACAGCTTGTCAGAATCAGAGTAAATACCAGAGTTTTTAATTCGGATCCGGCAAGCAGTCTTAACATTTAATAACGCAGATGATGAGCTTAAAAAATCGAGCCAAGGCAACCGCCAAAAATATTGAAGGTAAAGTTCAAGAAGGAGTGGGCGATTCCCTACGGGATAGCTACGCCGCGCGTACTAAAGATGGCAACACTCAAGCGATCGCCACGGCATATAGAGTCGAAGTCCTCGCCAAACTCTACCTAGAAAGCGCCCCGGCTGAAATTTCTGATACAACGATCGCCCAATTGTGCGATTGGCTGTGGAGTGAGTTTCAGAATACCCCGCTAAATATAGAATTCTCATGGTATGAGCGTTACAACAGTCCCGCAGAGATGTTTGCCGATATCCAGCAAAATCATCTGTGGGTATCTGCCGAAAATTACGACACAACCCTGGGTATTAATCCCATCTATAACTTCATCTTCCAGGCAGTGCACGACGATGACCACTACCGCACTGATAGCGATTTTAATCTGGAAGGCGAAATCGCGACTTACAATGCCACCGCCAAACGTGCACCAAGTCTAGAAATCCAAAAGATTATCTATTCCGAAAGTGTGTTGCGATCGGCGGCCAACCTTTTCCTGGGACATCCGCCGATCGCCAAAATTGTCTTTCCGTGAATTACAGATACTCAATCCACGAGTGTCCTTGTGCTTCACCTTAATCACCTCTCTACAATCAAGAGCCAATCCCATGACTGCAACCATAATCTCATCGAAAAATACCACAATTCATTGGGCGGATGTCATTGAGTATTCCCAGACTCAAGTCAAGAGCAAGATTCTGCTAGAAGATAGAAACTGCCGATATTCCCTGATGTCGATCGCGGTGGGAATGCACATCGCAGAACATTCTTCGAGTCGCAATGCCACAGTGAATGTGATTGAAGGACAAGGCGTGCTGACGCTGGAAGGCACAGAAATTGTCCTTCAATCGGGAGTGTTTGTTTTTGTACCTGCTACCGCACGCCATGCTATTAAAGCAGTGACAAACCTCGCCTTTTTATTAACACTCTCTGAACAGGTTGGTGACTCCAATCATTCTTCTTGAAATTGTCTGCCTTCATCTCCGTGAATCTGCCTTATATCTGTGGTTGATCTATCAATCAAAAATTTAGGTAATCTGGTATAATAAAATCAATTGAGTAAATCGTGAAAAGGAGAATAATGATGTTAGATATTGATGAAATGGGACAAAAAGAAATTCAGGAGTTTCTACAACAAGTAGGATACGGTCATCTTGGCTACATACACGAAGGAAAACCCTACGTGATGCCAATGCACTATTATTTCAAAGATTCTGATATCTACCTGTTTACAACCGAAGGTATGAAGACTCATGACATAAACGTGAATCCAGAAGTCTGCTTACAGGTAGAAGAAATTCACGATCCGCTGCATTGGCGCAGCGTGATTGTGAGTGGCAGAGCCGATCGCCTAACCGAGCAGCAAGACATCGATCTAGCGATGGAATTAGTCAAAGGGCAAAATCCCACACTTTCGCCTGCGATCAATCGAACTTGGATCGACTCTTGGGGACGTGCAGAGGTAATAGCAATCTACCGCATTTCTCACGGCGAGATGACCGGACGCACGACTGATGGACCAAGCAGTCATTAGCGCTCCTGATTAATCAATCCGTTCAATTTATTTAGGAAATAACCCAAACGAAACAGCCCTGCTTAAGAAGGAAGGGATAGGATATTCTTAAAATCCTCTTCTTAAGAGGGATGCGATAGGATATAGATTCGGTTATAAACAAGACATAACAAAGGTTTTTAGGTTTAAGTTAAAAAATATTAGTGAGATCAAGGAGAAAAAAAAGAATATGAGGAAATTTCTTTTAACATTATTGGTGGGAACGCTATCATGTATTTGTTTTTTGGCGATCGCACCAATGCCAGTCATAGCGGCTAGTTCAATGCCCCAAGCTCAATTGTCAGAAACCATCGATAATTTTTTGACTTCTCTTCCTCGCGATTATTACACGATTAAAAATACAGAAGCTCTCAAAAGTATTGTCAAAAATGATCATGCTTCATTAATTGATGTCAGACAACCTTCTGAATATACCTCCGGTCACATTCCAAGCGCTATTAATATACCCTTGGAAACTTTAATGGCAAATCTTGATAAAATTCCCAGAAATCACCCTGTAATTCTCTATTGCACAACTGGTTATAGAAGCGCAATGGGAGTTATGACTTTGCAAATGTTAGGATATGCTAACGTGAGGGGTTTTCCTCCTAGTATTCAAGGTTGGAAAGCGGCAGGAGAACCTTTAGAAAAGTAGGATGTAAGTATTTATGATACTCAACCTAATCCAGCATAACTAGCTAGGAAAAAGACGATTCACTCAGTTTTTTAAAGAGGGCAATATTTATGTTCGGACGTTTTGTTGGAAAAATAATTTCCCAGTTACTATTACTGGGAGCCTTGGTTTTAACTGTAGTTCTGGGGTTGGGAATATTTACTAATGCCCAGGCACTTGCAGAAATTACAGAACTGGAGGAAGCACCAAGCCAAATGGTTTACCAATCTCGGCAGAACCTCAAAGATCAGCATGGCAATAGCTGGCAGGCGATCGCTTTTAAAAGGATTTCTCCTAATGGCCAAATGACTTTTGAACTGCGTTTAGTAGGTTTCCCAGGTGTGGCAAAAATTGACCGTAGTAAACCCTTATTGTTGACTAATTCAATGGGTAAAACACTGAGTGCTAATGATACCTCCAGCCTTATTTTTACTGATTTGTCTGCTCCCGAATCTAATGTAGGTCAGTATGATATTCAGCCGTTGTTACCGGAGTTACAGCCAGAAAACCCCCTAAAGTTGACGCTATCAGCGATGGACGGTGAAGCGATTAATCTATCAGTTCCACCACTTTTTCTGCAAGAGTGGCAAACCATTTTTTCTTCAGGAAATTAGGTTCGGTTGATAAGTTGCTGGCAAAGTTGAAGTAGCCGTAGGGTGCGTCGCCGTTGACAATCCCTAAGTTTCACAAACAATCTCACAGATCCGCACCTGATCAACAGGGCCCAGATAGGGAGCATCTCACTGTAAAAAAATACTTTTTTTTACAGTGCGAGCGTCCAGATACAGCCCTCGGTTTCACTTCGCCCAACACTTTTTTTGTAGCAAGAATTTGTATAAATCATATTAAATAACAAATAATGAATTCACAACTTTCGATGTTTTGGAGCTTACCTGCCGATCGGGTGCTGGCTCAGGTGAAGTCTACAACCGCAGGTTTAAGCAGCCAGGATGCTAAACAACACCTGAGCGAATACGGCGCGAACAGCCTGAAACAGAAACAGCAATCGAACTCACTGACGCTGTTGCTCAACCAGTTCAAAAGTCCGATTATTTTGATTCTGATTTTTGCCGCTGTGCTGTCGATATTTCTGAAAGATGCGGCAGATGCGATCATTATTTTGGCGATCGTCCTAATTAGCGGCTTACTAGGATTTTGGCAAGAAAGGGGAGCGACAAATGCTGTTGAGAAACTACTGGCATTGGTGCAAGTAAAAGCCACGGTGTTGCGGGATGGTAAATCTCAAGAAATCCCCAATGAGGAAGTGGTTCCGGGTGACATTGTGTTGCTTAATGCTGGCGATAGTATTCCCGGTGACTGCCTGATTTTAGAGTCAAAAGATTTGTCGGTGAATGAAGCGGCGCTGACTGGAGAAACTTACCCGGCTGACAAACTCAGCGGCGTTTTGCCCGCTGAAACCGATTTGGGTAAGCGCACTAACATCCTTTATATGGGAACTAATGTTATTAGCGGTACTGGCAAAGCAGTGGTGGTGCATACCGGAAAGGAAACTGAGTTTGGTAAGGTATCGGAACGATTGAAACTTAGGCCGCCGGAAACCGAATTTGAACAGGGACTCAGCAAGTTTGGTTACTTTCTGATGGAGGTGACGCTGATTCTGGTTGTCCTAATCTTTGCCGCCAATGTTTACCTGAAACGCCCGGTTTTGGAATCATTTCTATTTTCCCTAGCGCTGGCGGTTGGCCTGACTCCTCAACTTCTGCCCGCCATTGTCAGCCTCAATTTGTCTCGCGGCGCTAAGCAAATGGCTAACAAGCAGGTGATTGTAAAGCGGTTGGCTGCGATCGAGAATTTTGGCAGTATGAACGTGTTTTGTACGGATAAGACGGGTACGCTGACGGAAGGGGAGGTGAAAATTCACTCGGCGGTTGATGTGGATGGCAAGGAGAGCGATCGGGTTTTGCTCTACGCTTATTTGAATGCTGCATCTGAATCGGGCTATGTCAATCCGATCGACCAAGCCATCCGCCAACACAAGACATTCGACATCTCTGGCTATCAAAAGCTCGATGAAGTTCCCTACGATTTCAACCGCAAACGCTTAAGCATCCTGTTTAAACAACAGAATACGCATCTAATTGTCACCAAAGGAGCGCTTAAGACGATTCTGGATGTCTGCTCAAAGGTAGAGACTGGTGACGGAATTGCGATCGACATTGCGCCGCAGCAGGACAAGATTCAACAACGCGCTGAAGAATTGGGCAGCAAAGGATTTCGAGTATTGGGAGTTGCTTACCGCAATTTCGATCGCGATTCCTTCAGCAAAGACGATGAAACGAACATGACATTTATGGGCTATCTGGCGCTGTTCGATCCGCCGAAACCAGGCATTGCTGACACCCTCAAAGATTTGGTAGCCCTGGGAATCACCCCTAAGATGATTACCGGCGATAGTCGGGCTGTGGCGATCAGTATCATTCAACAGGTAGGACTACCCGAACCAAAGGTTTTGACTGGTTCCCAACTGCAAAAACTCAGTGATGAAGCGCTACTGCACCGTGTTGGGGAAACAAATGTCTTTGCTGAAGTTGAGCCGAATCAAAAAGAGCGGATCATCATCGCGCTGAAAAAAGCGGGGAATGTGGTGGGCTATCTCGGAGACGGCATTAACGATGCCTCGGCGCTTCATGCTGCCGATGTGGGCATTTCCGTTGAAAGTGCGGTTGATGTGGCGAAGGAAGCAGCCGACATTGTGCTGATGGAAAAAGACTTAAATGTTTTGGTTGAGGGTGTGAAGGAAGGACGGGTGACGTTTGCTAATACGCTTAAATACGTGTTTATGGCAACGAGCGCTAATTTCGGCAATATGTTCAGCATGGCAGGTATTTCTCTGTTTTTACCGTTTTTGCCGCTACTGCCCAGTCAGATTTTACTCACAAATCTATTGACTGATTTCCCTGAAATGACGATCGCCACCGATCGCGTAGACAGGGAATTGGTAAACAAACCCCGCCGCATGGATATCAAGTTTATCCGCAAATTTATGTTGGTGTTTGGTTTACTCAGTTCAGTCTTTGATTATCTGACGTTTGCAGCATTGATATTTCTGCTGCACGCCAACCCCGCGCAATTTAGAACTGGTTGGTTTATGGAATCGGTGATTTCTGCATCCATTATTGTGCTGGTGATTCGGACGCGGCAGTCGATTCTCACAAGCAAGCCGGGAAAGTATTTGTTGATGTCAACGATCGCGATCGTCATGATCGCACTATTTCTTCCCTATACTCCGGTTGCAAGTTTACTAGGATTCCAATCCTTGCCGCTCGAATTCCTGTTGGTGCTGGCGGCAATTGTCGGACTTTACATTCTCTCGGCAGAAACTGTGAAACGAGTTTTCTATCAACACGTACAATAGACTTGGATTGCATATTTTTTTGATTGATAGATCGATCGCATATAAAAGGCATATCAACACAGATTAACCTGCATCACAGGGGATTTAAGCCCCCACCTTTAGGTGGATTGTTTTTAGGCAGGGGATTTAAGCCCCTGCCTAAAAACTTCGCACTCAACTGTCAACCGTCAACTGTCAACTGTCAACTGTTAACTGACTGCTGAGACACAATTTATGTCAACTAAACCTGAAAGATAGTAACAGTATACTGTTGGAGGATTCCCCTCGATAATTCTCTCTAATTTCCCTTAAAAATGGAGGGATTCGAGTATTTTTAAAGTCCACTTCTTTAGGAGGATACGAGGGGATTGGGACTCAGTTATAAAAGAGAGATATAACAACCACTAAGGTATTTATTACCTAATGTCTTTAATAAGCTGCAAGAAATAAATTTAGACAATATTTTGGGGATTTTTACTAAGTCTTTGTGTTTTATTTACCCTGGGGCAAAACTAAGTTTTGGCAGTGCCTTTCGCCAAAACTGGCGTGATTGCTCAAGAGAGTCCAGCAATCTCTGAAGTCGCTGTGAATCTGGAATCGGAGGTCGATCGCTTTCTCACGTCGCTTCCACCAGGCTATTTCACGATCGCCAATGTTGCAAGATTGAAAATCCGATTAAAAAATCCTCAAACCGTATTGGTAGATGTGCGAGAACCCTCTGAATATAAGTCGGGACATATCCCTAACGCGCTCCATTGTCCGTATCCTCAATCTCGGTTCACATAAGAACCTTTAAACCATGACACTCAAAATGCTTTCCCGCACACTTTCCCCGACATTACTTCATAACATTGATGCTTACTGGCGCGCCGCTAACTATTTGTCTGTTGGACAGATCTACCTCTACGACAACCCGCTGCTAAAGGAGCCGCTGAAACTTTCCCACGTCAAACCGCTAGTCGTCGGACACTGGGGTACAACACCGGGGCAGAACTTCATCTATGTGCATTTGAATCGGGTGATTAAGAAGTATGACTTGGATATGTTCTACATTGCCGGGCCCGGTCACGGTGGCCCTGCGATCGTAGGCAATGTTTACCTCGAAGGCACCTGGAGCGAGATTTATCCGAACATTACCCAGGATGAAGCGGGTCTGAAAAAACTGTTCCAACAATTCTCGTTTCCTGGCGGGATTTCCAGCCATGTAGCACCCACAACGCCAGGGTCAATTCACGAAGGCGGTGAACTGGGGTATTCCCTCAGCCATGCCTTCGGAGCAGCCTTCGATAATCCCGGTCTAATTGTTGCCTGCGTCATTGGCGATGGTGAAGCGGAGACGGGGCCTCTGGCGACCGCTTGGCAATCCAACAAGTTGCTCAACCCAATTACTGACGGTGCCGTGCTGCCGATCCTGCACTTGAATGGCTATAAGATTAACAACCCGACCGTCCTCGCTCGCATTGAGCCTGAAGAATTGGAGCAATTTCTCCGAGGCTGTGGCTGGACACCCTACTTTGTGGAAGGCGACGAGCCGGAAAAGATGCACGAACTGATGGCTAGCACGTTAGATCGCGCGATCGAGGATATCCGGCAAAATCAAAGCAATGCGCGAAACCAGAACAACGCAACTCGACCACGCTGGCCGGTGATCGTCCTCAAGTCTCCCAAGGGTTGGACGGGACCGAAAGTCGTCGATGGCTTGCAAATCGAGGGCACATCGCGATCGCATCAAGTGCCATTACTGGTGAATTCCGAGCATCCCGATCATGTCCAACTGCTAGAAAGCTGGATGAAAAGCTACAAAGCAGAAGAACTGTTCGACGAAAAAGGATGCCTCCTCCCAGAATTGGCAGAGTTGGCTCCGAAAGGCGATCGACGAATGGGCGCAAATCCTCACGCTAACGGTGGTTTGCTGCTGCGTGACCTGCATCTGCCAGACTTCCGCAACTACGCGGTGACAGTGCCAGCGCCTGGTGCTGTTGACGGTCAGGATACGCTCGTGCTCGGCAAGTTCTTGCGAGATGTAGCCAAGCTGAATCAGGAACAGCGGAATTTTCGCATCTTCGGGCCTGATGAAACGCTCTCGAATCTTTTGGGTGCAGTGTTTGAAGTTACGAATCGACAGTGGGACGCACGAGAACAACGCAATGATGAGTTTCTCGCGCCCGATGGACGGGTGCTGGACTCAATGCTGAGTGAGCATCAGTGCGAGGGTTGGTTAGAAGGCTATCTGCTGACCGGGCGGCACGGGCTATTCAATAGCTATGAAGCGTTCATTCGCATTGTGGATTCAATGTTTAGCCAGCACGCCAAATGGCTGAAGGTCACGTCAGAACTCCCCTGGAGACGACCGATCGCATCGCTCAACTATCTACTCGCCTCCCATGTCTGGCAACAGGATCACAACGGCTTCACGCACCAAGACCCCGGTTTTATCGACCATGTAATCAACAAGAAAGCCGATATCGTGCGGGTGTATCTGCCAGCCGATGGCAACTGTTTGCTGTCAGTCTTCGATCACTGCTTGCGGAGTCGTCATTACGTGAATGTGGTGGTAGCTGGTAAACACGCCCTGCCGCAATGGCTGACGATGGACGAAGCGGTTATCCATTGCACCGAAGGCATCGGGATTTGGCAATGGGCTAGCAATGACCAGGACTCTGAACCGGACGTAGTGATGGCTTGCTGTGGCGATACGCCGACGCTAGAGATTTTGGCGGCGGTTTCGATTCTGCGCGAACATCTCCCCGATCTGAAAATCCGGGTTGTTAATGTGGTCGATCTGATGAAGTTGCAGTCTGCCAGCGAACACCCCCACGGACTGAATGAAGCGGACTACGACTCGCTTTTTACAACAGACAAACACATCATCTTTGGCTTTCATGGCTACCCCTGGCTGGTACACCGACTAACCTACCGCCGTACCAATCACAACCTCCACGTCCGGGGCTACAAGGAAGAGGGCACGATCACGACACCCTTTGATATGCGGGTGCAAAATGACCTCGATCGCTTTCATCTCGTGCAAGACGCGATCGATCGTCTGCCACATTTGGGTGCTAAGGGAGCTTACCTGAAGCAGATGATGCAGGACAAGCTGATTGAGCACAAGCTGTACATTAACCAGCATGGCCAGGATCTGCCGGAAATCCGTGACTGGAAATGGAGTGCAGGTGCAACGTAGAAAGGGAAATTGCTGATGGAAAAAACGCCTGTACCTAATTGAAACGAGGCTGCATGAGTCCCAAATGCCCATTCAATTCAAAGAAGAAAACGGCGGGAAGATTCTGCTTGTTCACGCAAGCGGCAATCCGATACTTCGATCGCACCAACACTCGCTCTTGGCGCGGCAGTAGTTGGACGAACCACAGAAAGATGAAGAAGGCCAATCACCCTCACACTCTTAAGAGCACTATGCAAGTCCAAATCAGAACTGACCACAACATCGAAGGTCATGAGGCACTAGCCGATCGGATCAGTAGCGTCATCAAGGATGCTCTGAACCGAGTCAGCGATCGCATCACTTCCGTCGATGTTCACCTAAGTAATCAGAACAGCGATCGTCACGAAGATGGCAATGACAGTATGCGCTGCATGATCGAAGCCCGCCTCGAAGGACATCAACCCCTTGCAGTCACCGATCAAGCCGCCACACTTGACCAAGCCGTTGACGGTGCTACCGACAAACTGACCCACCTGATCGATCGCACTCTGGGACGGCTAGAGCATCAACAAAGTCACCGGACTGACCCACCTCTATCGTGAGCGTCCTAGTCCTGAATTAAGCCTACTCTTAGCATTACCAGCCTCGAATTATCCAGGCTTTCAGTGATTCAAAATGGCTTATTTCAGTGACACTCAGCTTTTTAGATGACTTGAATAAACAAAGGAGAATGATTAATGAGTACACAAGTAGGACTGTGGATTGACCATCGCAAGGCTGCGATCGTATCTTTGACCGAGAAAGGAGAAGAGACTAGCGAGATCCTCTCGGAAGTAGAAAAACAACTACGACGATCGGGCGATTCACCCATGAAAGGATCTTATGAAGCACAGAAGGTACCCGCCGACAATAGCCGTCAGCGGGCACGTACAGGAGAACTCAATACTTACTATGACGAGGTTATTTCTCATGTTCGCGATGCCGACTCGATTCTGATAATGGGGCCCGGTGCCGCCAAGAATGAACTGCAAAAGCGGATGGAAGAAAATCGGCTTGGTGCCAAGGTGGTCGGGGTTGAAACGGTTGATAATCTGACCGAACCTCAGCTCGTAGCCAAGGTTCGACAGCACTTTAACGCATAGCTTGCAGGAAAGCCGAGTTAAGTAGTTGTGCAAAATTAATTACACAGGATTTCGCCTGAAACCCTTACAAGCATAAAGAGTCTTTATGTAATTAATTTTGTTCGGTTACTTAGGCGCACAAAGGAGTCCCAAATGCCCATTCAATTCAAAGAAGAAAATGGCGGAAAACTGCTCGTTGTTCACGTTAACGGAAAGCTAATTAAGGCAGATTACGAGCACTTTGTGCCCGAGTTCGATCGCCTCATCCAGAAGCATGGAAAGTTGCGCCTGTTATTCGATATGACCGACTTCCACGGCTGGGAAGCCAGTGCCATGTGGGAAGACCTCAAATTCGGCATTCAACACTTCGCCGACATCGAGCGGCTGGCGATGGTTGGGGTAACCAAATGGCAGCAAGGTATGGCAACGTTCTGCAAGCCGTTTACAAAAGCGACGATCCACTACTTCGATCGCACCAACTCGCTCTTGGCGCGGCAGTGGTTGGACGAAGCATAGCGACGGGAAATCCGCAACTGGAGATGGAGTAAATCCCAAATGAATGTCCAAAAGCTTATAGACACTGCCAAAATGCTAGTCGCCAATGACAAGGGACTGCTAGCAATGGATGAGAGCAATCCCACCTGCAACAAACGCTTTGCCAAATTGGGTATTCCGCAAACAGAGGAATACCGACGCGCCTATCGGGAGTTGATTGTCACTACGCCCAGTCTTGGTGAGTCCATTAGTGGCGTAATCTTCTACGACGAGACGATCCGGCAACAGACGCAAGCTGGTACTCCCCTAGTGCAAGTTATCACTCAAGCGGGAATCATTCCTGGTATCAAAGTTGACACGGGTGCTAAGGATATGGCGGGTCATCCGGGCGAAAAAATCACTGAAGGGCTGGATGGATTGCGCGATCGCCTCCAGGAATATGCTCAAATGGGCGCTCGTTTTGCGAAGTGGCGGGCGGTGCTGACGATCGGCACGGACATTCCCAGCCAAGGCTGCATCGAAGCAAACGCACAGGCATTAGCTCGCTATGCGGCGTTGTGCCAGGAAGCTGGACTGGTTCCCATTGTGGAGCCAGAGGTATTGATGGCGGGTGATCATACCCGATCGCAATGCGGCGAAGTGACGGCGAAAGTCCTGCAAACGGTCTTCCAACATCTTTACACCCAACGGGTGATGCTAGAGGGCATGATCCTCAAACCCAACATGGTGCTGCCGGGATTGACCTGTCCCCAGCAAGCATCGGTGGAGGAAGTTGCGGAGGACACGGTGCAGTGTTTGTTGCGATCGGTTCCCGCTGCTGTTCCGGGGATTGCATTCCTGTCGGGCGGTCAATCCTGTGAACTGGCATCGGCTCGTTTGAATGCCATGAATCTGAAATTCAAAGTGCGATCGCCTTGGGCATTGACGTTTTCCTATGCCCGCGCCATCCAGCAGCCCGCGTTGGAACTTTGGCACGGCAAGGAGTCCAACGTGTTGGCGGCACAACAGGCACTGCTGCATCGAGCCAAGTGTAATGGGGCGGCGCGTCAGGGCGAATACAAGGCAGCGATGGAAAGGACGGCAGCATGAAACCAAACCCCCTGCGCCATTTCGGGATCGTTGCCCCCATGTTCAGCCAACCTCACTCCCTAACAAACATGAAAATTCTAGAAGACTCTCGTGATTTGATTTACACAGATTGGACGTTGAGCGAAGCGAACTTCGATCCAGAGCATTTGGCTGCTAGAGAAACCGTCTTTACGATCGGCAACGGTTGTTTAGGGACGCGGGGCAGTTTTGAGGAAGGCTTCCCAGAGGCGTTGCCAGCCACCTTAATTCATGGAGTTTATGACGATGTGCCCGTGATCTATACCGAGTTGGCAAACTGTCCTGACTGGCTATCCTTGATGATTTCTGTGGACGGAGAACGGTTTCGGCTCGATCGCGGCGAAATCCTTCACTACGAGCGGCAGCTTGACTTACATCATGGGCTTTTGAGCCGATCAGTGCGCTGGCGTAGTCCCACTGGCAAGACGTTGGATTTAAAGTTTGAGCGCTTTGCTAGTCTGGACGATCACCACGTATTAGGACTGTGCTGTCAAATCACACCGATCGACTTTAGCGGCACGATCGAGGTACAGTCCAGCCTCAATGGTTATCCTGACACCCAAGGCTTTAACCACTGGGAGCAGATCGATTCGGGACAGATCGAACAAGGGACAGGGCGGGGCGTTTGGCTACAGGTACGCACCCGCAGGTCTCACATTGATCTCAGTATGGCGTTCAAACTAGCGGTGATCGGGGCTGATGCCTCTTTTCAGGTGACAAATGCTCGCGGTGACTCTACCGTATTGAGCGTCTTCAGTGCGATCGCGGGACAGACTATCAGCATTGAAAAGGTCGCGACAGTGTTTACGTCCCAGGATGTTGAGATCCCACTGCAAGCAGCCCAGGACAAACTGGCGAATCTGCCAGCATACAGGGTGCTCCTTGATGCTCATCGGCGGGCGTGGGATGCCGTTTGGGAACACAGCGATATTGAGATCGAGGGCGATCGCACGGCTCAGTTGGCAGTGCGCTACAACATATTTCAACTCCTGATCAGCGCCTCCTCTCACAACGATCGAGTCAGCGTTCCGGCTAAAACGCTGTCTGGGTTTGGCTACCGAGGGCATATTTTTTGGGATACCGAAATTTTCATCCTGCCCTTTTTTACTTTTACGCAGCCTGCGATCGCCCGCAACTTGCTCACCTACCGATATCACACCCTGGAGGGCGCACGTCGCAAAGCCGCCCATAGTGGCTACAAGGGCGCAATGTTTGCCTGGGAAAGTGCCACCACTGGCGATGAGGTAACGCCCCAAACGTCGATATCGACCGACCCCTATGCAGAAGTAGTCCGCATCTGGTGTCGCGATCGCGAAATTCATCTGAGTGCTGACATTGCATTAGCTGTCTGGCACTACTGGCAGGCAACGGGCGACGATAACTGGCTGCGCGACTATGGCGCTGAAATCATCCTCGACACGGCGCTGTTCTGGATGAGCCGGCTGGAGTGGCACGCCGAGCAGGAACGGTATGAACTGTGCGGGGTGATTGGAGCGGATGAATACCATGAGCGAGTCAATAACAATGCCTTCACCAATCGGATGGTGCAGTGGCATCTCGAAAAGGCTATAGCTGTCTACGACTGGCTACAACAGACGTTTCCAGATCGGGCAACTGCACTGGCACAAGAACTGCAACTCACCGCAGAGCAGCGGCGGCTGTGGCAGACAATGATTGACAAGCTGTATATTCCTCACGATGCCGAAACAGGTCTAATCGAGCAGTTTGAGGGGTTTTTCAAGCTTCAAGATATCGATTTGAGCAAGTACGAGCCCCGCGATCGCTCGATGCAAGCAATTCTCGGTATTGACGCCACAAATCAGCGGCAGGTACTCAAGCAGCCCGATGTGTTGATGCTCCTCTACTTGATGCGAGACACGCAAGCTCTCCCGGATTATTGTAATGTGCTGCAAAAAAACTGGGACTACTACGCGCCCCGCACAGACAGCACCTACGGATCGTCCCTGACACCCGCCATTCACGCGAGCCTCGCCGCCAATTTAGGTGACGTAGAAGAAGCCTACAAGCATTTGATGCAGGCTGCGATGGTCGATCTTGATGATAATCGCGGCAATACCATAGATGGTATTCATGGGGCTTCCGCAGGCGGAGTTTGGCAAGCTGTGGTGTTTGGCTTTGGCGGCATTCAACTGAAAGACAGTGGCCCCGTTGCCACTCCCCACCTCCCTCCCACCTGGACTCGTCTCAAATTCAAGCTGAACTGGCGCGGCACTTGGCACTGCTTCGATCTAGTGCCGTCGCAGGCTCACGCGACTGACGCTCACGCGACTGACATTCAGGGGTTCATTTTCGACCTTGACGGGGTTCTCACAGACACGGCTGAATTTCATTACCGTGCTTGGCAGAAACTGGCTGACGAAGAGCATCTGCCCTTTAACCGAAAGGCAAATGAGGCACTGCGAGGTGTCGCTAGACGCAAATCTTTGATGCTGATTGTGGGCGATCGCCCGTACTCAGAAGCCCAGATCCAGGAAATGATGGAGCGCAAAAATCGCTACTATGTGGCATCGATTCAAAGCATCACACCGCAGAATCTTTTGCCAGGAGCGATCGCGCTTTTGGACGAACTGAGGCAAGCGGGTATGAAAATTGCGATCGGCTCTGCCAGCAAGAATGCCAAAGCTGTGATTGAGAAGTTGGGGATTGCCGCTCATGTGGATGCGATCGCAGATGGCTACAGCGTCGATCGTCCTAAGCCAGCCCCTGACATTTTTCTGTACGCCGCAACTCAGTTAGGACTTGCTCCAGCTCACTGTGTGGTGGTGGAAGATGCCCCGGTTGGTGTTGCCGCCGCGATCGCTGCTGGTATGGGGTCGATCGGCATCGGTTCTCCCAGTCGTGTTGGTGCTGCCAATCTCGTTCTACCCAACCTGATCGGGGTTCACCTGACCGAACTGCAAACCAAATTAGATCATAGAGCGTTAAAAGTATGACAAAACGCTGCAAGAAATGGTTGACGAAGCGCAATGAACGCTCATCAAGTTCTTAAAGATGGGGTCAGAGAATGTTTTTAATAAGCTGCAAGAAATCAATTCAGACAATATTTTGGGGATTTTTACTAGGTATTTGTGTTTTATTTACCCTTGGTCAAAACTCAGTTCTGGCGGGGTCTTTGGCCGAAACTGGCGTGATTGCTCAAGAGAGTCCAGCAATCTCTGAAGTCGCTGTGAATCTGGAATCGGAGGTCGATCGCTTTCTCACTTCAATTCCATCAGGCTATTTCACGATCGCCAATGTTGCAGGATTGAAAACCCGATTAAAAAATCCTCAAACCGTGTTGGTAGATGTGCGAGAACCCTCTGAGTATAAGTCGGGACATATCCCTAACGCGATCAATATTCCGCTTCGCACACTGGCTCAAACCTTGAATGAAATCCCGCGCGATCGCCCGGTGGTGTTGTACTGTTCAACGGGCTATCGCTCGGCAATGGGAGTCATGACTTTATACCTATTGGGCTATGAGAATGTACAGGGATTTCCCCCTAGCTTTGCAGGCTGGAAGGCTTTAGGAGAGCGTATTGCCTCCAATTAATTCACAAAAATAATTGGATTAAACCTCCAATCTTTTACACTGAAACTACCAAAAACTTGAAACTCATGAGGACTTTTATGATCAACTTAATCAGCTTTAATCGATTTAAAATCTCCCCTTGGCGCTGGCTGCTAACCGTTTGCATTTGCGGCTTACTGCTCGTCGGGAGTTCCTTACCCGCTTTTGCGGTTGTGACGCAAATCGAAGAGTATCCAGGGCAGATGCTTTACCAATCTCGGCAAAGCCTGCAAGATCAGACTGGAAAGATGTGGCAGGCGATCGCATTTAAGCGCGTCCATCCCGAAGGAAGTGCGATCGTCTCCCTGCGACTCATCAGCTTTCCCGGTGGGGCGGAGCTCGATCGCACTCAACCGCTCACCCTAACCACATCCCTGGGACAAACACTGACTGCTAAGGATATTTCTAGCAACATTTCTCAGGACACAGCCACTCCAGCAAATGTTGGGGAATATGACATTAAGCTTGCCCTATCGCAGTTGCAGGCAGAAATTCCCTTGCAATTGACAGTACCAACCCTCGACGGGAAATCTGTCCGATTATCGGTTCCTACTGCTGCAATTCAGGAATGGCAAACCCTTACCAGCCCTTGAGTAAACGCTTTACATCAGGCGGACAGCAACAATGGGCAATCTGAAATCACTGTCAGCCTGCTAATGCCTTTTCTCTAAGCCATCACAGTAGACAGCGCCAGTGGAAGCAGCATTTTCCCCGCCGCAAACACGATCAAAGGAGAACAAACCATGAACCGGAAAATCAAAATGATTGCGAATGGCTTGCTAGCCATGATGGTAGCGCTGCTACTCGTGACCTGTACATCACACCCACACATGATGATCGCGGCAAAGGGAACTGACCGGGGAACAGAGACTTTGCCCTCAAACAGTGGTGCATTCCCACAGCCGATCAGGGCGAATGGAACTAACCGAGGGACACAATCCTTTCGCTCAAACGGTGAACGCATCTATTTCACCTCCACCAGCGATCGGGGTACAAACATTACTTCTACTGGCGTACCATCAGCGGGTGTGATGAATGGTAGCTCATCAGGCGGAATGATGGGGAATGGCTCATCAGGCGGAATGATGGGGAATGGCTCATCAGGCGGAATGATGGGGAATGGCTCATCAGGCGGAATGATGGGGAATGGCTCATCAGGAGGAATGGTGGGGAATGGCAACCTGACCTGTGCGTCCTGTCATGGAGCCGATGGACGAGGCGGTGTCCACACCATGATGGGAATGCAAACCATGAAAGCACCCGACATTCGCTGGTCAACCTTGAAAAGCGAATTTGATGCTAAAAAGTTCCGTTTAGCCGTGACACAAGGACAAGATCCCGACGGCAAAAAACAGTTGAATCAAGATATGCCCCGCTGGAACATTGGTAATGATGATCTGGCTGACTTGAGCGCATATCTCAAGACCTTACCTTGACCGGAGAGGCTCAAAAAGATGACCAAACACCATGACCAGAAAGATTCATCGTTAAATCTATTCGACACCAAAAGTCATGCGGAATTTATGCGTCCCTTGATTGTGCCGCCAGGGAAGAAAATTTCCCTTGCCAAAGACTACGACCCGGATTACAAAGCCCATTATCTGAAGAAATCGGACTCTAAAAGTGACTTGCGGGAAGTGATTGAGGCTTTAAAACATTACCAAGATATGCTTTATGCCCAAAATACTTACTCGTTGCTGATCATTTTTCAAGCGATGGATGCGGCGGGTAAAGATAGCACTATCAAGCACGTCATGTCCGGCATCAATCCCCAGGGATGTCAAGTGCATAGCTTCAAAGCTCCGTCTACAGAAGAGTTGGATCACGACTATCTATGGCGATGTTCCAAAGCGCTACCGGAACGAGGAAAGATTGGCATTTTTAACCGCTCTTATTACGAGGAAATTTTAGTAACACGAGTCCATCCAGAAATCATAGAGCAACGGCAACTTCCGCCTAGCCTAATCGACAAACACCTTTGGAAGCAGCGTTTTGAGGAAATCAATAACTTCGAGAACTATCTCGTCAAGAACGGGACAGTGATCCTGAAATTTTTCCTGAATGTCTCCAAAAAAGAACAAAAGAAACGCTTTTTAGAACGAATCGATCGCCCTGAGAAAAATTGGAAATTCTCCACCAATGATGCTAAGGAGCGTGCTTTTTGGGATGACTACATGACTGTTTACGAAGATATGTTCAATCACACCAGCACAGAATGGGCACCTTGGCACATCATCTCAGCCGATCATAAATGGTTTACGCGCCTTGCTGTAGCAGGAATCATTTATTCCCAATTAAAGGAACTCAATCTTCACTATCCCAAGGTCAGTGAGGCACAACACCAGGAACTTTTGCAAGCGAAGATAATGCTTGAGAGCGAAAGCTGAAGACGGCAATCCTTTCACTACAACTCACGATATTCAGTTGACAGTTGACAGTTGACAGCTACTTCTACCTAGAAGGAAGAGGATTGGAGTAATATACCTCTTGCAAAAATCCGAAAATACCCTGAAACAATCTGCGTCAATCGGTGTTGCATCTGCCCGATATCTGCGATTGCTCTATGACTCGAAGATTTCTACAAGAGGTCTAATGAATAGTCTGATTTTAATTTCTCGCCTTTAGGGGAAAGGCTTTAAACCAATTTTTTCTGGTAAAAACAATAAGGAATATACATCATGAAACCCAGTACCAAAGCTCCTAAAGCGCCCAAAGATCCCAAATCGCAGCCCGATGCCAAAGACGATTTGAAAACTCTGCCACTACCAGAAGTGCAGAAAAGATTAAAGTCGTCACCAGATGGTCTCCAGAAAGCCGAGGCAAAAAAGCGCTTGACTGAAAATGGGCCGAATGAGATTGAGGAAAAGAAGACTAACCCACTCTTGAAATTCCTCAGCTATTTTTGGGGCCCGATTCCGTGGATGATCGAAGTGGCAGTGATTTTGTCAGCCGTGGTGCGACACTGGCCAGATTTTTTCATCATTCTCTTTTTACTGTTGACCAATGCGGTGGTCGGTTTCTGGGAGGAACGTCAGGCGGGCAATGCGATCGCGGCTTTGAAGGCTAAACTTGCGACTCAGACTCAGGCGAAACGTGATGGGCAATGGGTGACATTACCAGCGCGCGAACTGGTTCCGGGCGATGTCATTCGGCTTCGCTTGGGTAACATTGTGCCAGCCGATGCCCGCTTGCTGGATGGTGATTCAATGTCGATCGATCAGTCCACACTGACGGGCGAATCTCTACCCGCTACACGCAACTCTGGCGACGCGGTATTCTCTGGCTCGATCGTGCGTCGGGGTGAGAGTAACGCGCTGGTTTATGCCACAGGTAGCAAAACCTATTTCGGCAAGACGGCGCAACTGGTGCAGGAAGCTCATACAGACAGCCATTTTCAAAAGGCAGTGCTCAAGATTGGCAATTACCTGATCGTCCTCGCGCTTGTATTGGTGACGTTGATTATTACTGTTGCGCTGTTCCGTCATGACCCTATCCTCGAAACGTTACAGTTTGCTTTGGTGCTGACTGTTGCCTCGATTCCTGTGGCGATGCCAACGGTGTTATCCGTGACGATGGCAGTTGGTGCACGGAAACTTTCTCAGAAAAAAGCGATCGTTAGTCGGTTGGTGGCGATCGAGGAATTGGCTGGTGTGGACGTTTTATGCGCGGATAAAACTGGCACTCTGACCCAGAACAAGCTGACTTTGGGCGATCCATTCAGCGTCAACAATATCCCCGCCGATCAAGTGATTTTTAATGGCGCACTGGCATCAAGTGCAGACAATAACGACACGATCGATCTCGCTGTTCTAGACGGACTCAAAGATCAGGATTCATTAAAGACTTACAAGACTGTTCACTTCACCCCCTTCGACCCGGTTCACAAGCGCACCGAGGCAACGGTGAAAGGCGCGGACGGCAAAACGTTCAAAGTGACCAAAGGCGCGCCACAGGTGATTCTAGCACTGTCAAAGAATGCTGACCAGGTGAAGCCTGATGTTGATAAGGCGGTCAACGACTTTGCAAAACGCGGCTTTCGCTCATTAGGTGTGGCGCGATCGGAGAATGATGATCAATGGCAATTTATGGGGGTGTTACCGCTGTTTGATCCGCCTTGGGATGATGCTGAATCAACGATCGCCAGTGCAGGCAAGATGGGCATCAAAATCAAGATGGTGACAGGCGATGCCATTGCGATCGCGCAAGAAACCGCTAAGAAACTGGGACTTGGTACAAATATTCTCGATGCGAGTGGGCTAGGCGATTCAAAGCAGCAAGAAACTGCGGCAGTCACGCAGTCGATCGAACAAGCGGATGGTTTCGCCCAGGTGTTCCCCGAACATAAGTTCCACATTGTCGATGTGCTACAGAAACAGAATCACATTGTGGGCATGACGGGCGATGGAGTCAATGATGCCCCTGCATTGAAGAAGGCTGACTGCGGCATAGCTGTTTCGGGTGCAACAGACGCGGCGCGTGCAGCGGCTTCGATTGTGCTGACAACGCCCGGACTGTCAGTGATTATTGATGCGATCAAGGAGAGTCGCCGCATTTTCCAGCGGATGAACAGCTACGCCATCTATCGCATCGCTGAGACGCTGCGTGTATTGTTGCTGATGACGCTGGCGATTTTGGTGTTTAACTTTTACCCACTCACCGCAGTCATGATCGTGATTCTGGCATTGCTTAACGATGGTGCTATTTTGTCGATCGCCTATGACAATGTGCAATACCGCAATCAGCCTGAAGCTTGGGATATGCGCTTGGTGTTAGGGATTTCTACAGTGCTGGGTGTGATCGGGGTTATCTCCGCGTTCGGCTTGTTTTATCTTGGGGAGCGTGTCTTTCATCTCGATCGCGATCACATTCAAACCTTGATGTATTTGAAGCTATCTGTAGCGGGACATCTGACGATCTTCCTCACGCGCACACGCGGCCCATTTTGGTCGATTCGTCCTGCACGCATTTTATTGATGGCAGTATTCGGGACGCAAGCTGTGGCGACGGTAATCGCAGTTTATGGGCTATTTATGACACCCCTTGGCTGGGGTTGGGCAATGTTTGTTTGGGGCTATGCGCTGGCATGGTTTATCGTGAATGACTGCGTGAAACTGCTCGCGTATCGGCTTTTAATGCCACGGAGATCGAGCCAAACAAATTCTATCAGAACCGCTTGAGCCTGCGAAATCGACTGCTAAATTCACTGGCAGAGGCGGTAGAAACCAAACAATACCCAGTTGATCTATACAGCTATTTTCACAAGCATCAAAGCACAGGGGATTTAAGCCCCCACCTTTAGGTGGATTGTTTTTAGGCAGGGGATTTAAGCCCCTGCCTAAAAACTTCGCTGTCAACTGTCAACTGTCAACTGTCAACTGTTAAAAATACAGGTGAGTCAGATGTGGATTCAGTGGACTGCAACGATCAGTTTTTTAATCTATGGAATCGGTGATTTCTGCATCCATTATTGTGCTGGTGATTCGGACGCGGCAATCGATTCTCACGAGCAAGCCGGGAAAGTATTTGTTGATGTCAACGATCGCGATCGTCATGATCGCACTATTTCTTCCCTATACTCCGCTTGCAAGTTTACTGGGATTCCAATCCTTGCCGCTCGAATTCCTGTTAGTGCTGGCAGCAATTGTCGGACTTTACATCCTCTGTGCAGAAACTGTTAAACGAGTTTTCTATCAACACATCCACTCTTGACCATTCACAATTCACCGCATCAATCTCTTGTAAGCTGAGAAGAAAAACATGATTACTGTCCACCACTTGAACAACTCTCGCTCCCAGCGAGTGCTCTGGCTGCTAGAAGAACTCGACCTAGAGTATGAAGTCAAGCGCTACGAGCGCGATCCGAAAACAATGCTCGCTCCCGCGTCGCTGCGTGCAGTGCATCCATTGGGTAAGTCTCCGGTGATTACCGATGGTGGGCTGACTCTGGCTGAATCCGGTGCGATCGTCGAATACTTAGTTGACCGTTACGGTGGCGGACGACTCGCTCCAGAGCTTGGCACGCCGGAACGGTTGCGATACATCTACTGGCTGCATTATGCTGAAGGCTCTGCGATGCCGCCGCTAGTGTTGAAGCTAGTCTTTAACCAAGTTGAAACAAGTCCGATGCCGTTTTTCGCTCGACCGATCGCGCGGTCAATTGTGGCTCGCGTCAATAAATCGTTCATTGATCCTCAAATCGCACTGCATCTGGGTTATCTAGAAGCAGAACTTGAGAAAAGCTTATGGTTTGTTGGTAGTGAGTTCACCGCAGCCGATATTCAGATGAGCTTTCCATTGGAGGCGGCGGCTGCACAGGTAGGGTTGGACAGCAGCCGACCGAAACTGATGGGCTTTCTCGATCGCATTCACGGGCGTCCCGCATACCGCCGTGCATTAGAACGTGGCGGGGCATACGAGCTGCTGAATTAAGTGGAAATCCTTTCATAAACTGAGGTGAAGCGTTCAGCCCGAAACCATTGTTAATAATGCTGGAAAGTCTGTGATGCCTTTGACATCATCACACCCTCTATTGGTGAGGCGATCGCAAGGTGCAATTGACGATCGCTGAACGCTTGAAGTTACCCATCAATGCCATTAAAGTTGCGATCGATGCTCAGCGCGATCGCCGACGTGGAAGAGAATTCCAGCGGTCAACGCAAGCCGGAACTCAAACCCTTCTACCAAGGAGTAGCACAGACGTTGAGCGGTGCAGAAAAGATTCTGATTTTTGGTAGCTCGACCGGAGCCAGCAGCGCGATGGACTATCTGCTGGCCGAACTGAAAAAACATCACCCGGATCTCAATACCTCTCGGTTAAGGAACTTTGGTTAACAATCCTTAACGAGTTTACAAGCATTTCAGGAGATTAAATCCTACAATTTTGTGCTTAACCGAGAGGTATTGCACCTTACTCTACTTGTCAACTAATGCCCAATGCCCAATGCCCAATGCCCAATGCCCAATGCCCAATACCCAATGACAACTGACTAATTACTACTCAGGGTTTACTACTATTGGGTTGACTGGTGTTTTTGGTTTGCCAAAATAAGCTTGAAATACCTCTTTGGCGATCGGGGCGGCGGCAACAGCACCAAAACCGGCATTTTCCACAATCACGGCGATCGCAATTTCTGGCTTTTCAGCAGGCCCGAATGCCACATATAGCGAGTGATCCTCCTGTCCGATGACCTCCGAAGTCCCTGTTTTGCCCGCAGTCAGCGGAATCGAACCGTCATTGAGTCCCTGTCCCGTACCCTCGGAAACTACTGCGATCAATCCTTCCTTAACCACCTGAACTGTCGAAGGTTTGATCCCGATCTTTACCCGTTGAGTCTCTGGAGTGCCAGTCATAGAAGTCAAAAGATGGGGCTTGACTCGATAGCCGCCGTTAGCGATCGAACTCACCATTACCGCCTCCTCCAAAGGAGTCACCAACACCAACCCCTGACCGATCGACATCGTTACCGTATCGCCCTCATACCAAGGTTCTTTATAGATTTTCTCCTTCTCGGCCGGTGTCGGAATTTGACCGTGACTGCCCCCGCCTAGCCCCAAAAGATTCAAATTCGTATCCTTGCCAATTCCCAAGCGGTGTCCCCACTTAGAAATTTCCTCTGGCCCGGTACTCATCCCCACTTGATAAAAAAACGTATTGCTGCTGAAAGCCAAAGCATCCCGAAAGCCGATGTCGCCGTAACCGCCGCTGTGTTCATTAAAATTAATTCCGCCCACAGTAATGTAAGACGAAGTACCCAAAATTGAGTCTGGCGAAAACTTGCCTGACTCGATACCGGCGACAGAAGTCACAATTTTAAAAGTGCTGCCTGGGGGGTAGCCTTGCATCGCTCGATTCAAAAATGGATCTTCCTGGTCTTGAAGAGTTGCCCAGTCATCCTTAGTAATTTTTCGCGTAAACAGATTGGGGTCAAAAGTCGGGTGGCTGGCGAGAACTAATACCGCGCCGGTTTTGACATCCAGGGCGACGACTGCTCCCCGGCGGTTCCCCAGGGCTGTTTCCGCTGCTTTTTGCATGGACAAGTCGATGGTTAGCTGCACTGCCTCGCCCGGTTTCGGGGGTGTTTCTCCCATGAGCCGCAATTCTTGATTTTGGGCATTTACCTCGATCAGCCGATCGCCCCAAACTCCCGCAATCTCCTTGTTAGAACTCGCTTCTATGCCCATCTGACCGACAATCATCCCCATCGGATATTCCGGGTGAGCTTTCAAATCTTCTGCGGTAGCTTCGCCAATATATCCCAAAACATGAGCCGCCAAACTGCCTTCGGGATAGTAGCGGTTTGCTTCGGGCCGCACTTCCACTCCCCGCATTTGTCCCACCTGTTCTGCTAGCGGTACAAACACCTCTGGCGGCATCGCTTGCTTGATCCGCACGGGTCTGTAGGATAGAGGATCGACCTTTTTTAATTTCTCTAATATTTCTTTAGCCGGGATTTTCAGCAGCGGACTCAACTTGTCTGCTGTCACTTTCCACTGTTCCGGCGTTTGTTCTTTCGGCCACAAATAGACCGATCGAGCTAAATTGTTTCCCGCTAGCAGCTTGCCTTTGCGATCGACAATATGTCCGCGATTTGCCGGCATTGGCACTAGGCGAACCCGATTGTTTTCGGCCCGTTCCCGGTTTTGCTTACCTTGTACCAGTTGCAATTCCACCAGCCGACTAGCGTGCAGGCCCAGCAAACCGGTTGCCACCAGCATTAATACGATCGCCCGATGTATCGGACGCGACTGTTTCTTAGGAGTTTCCCCCAGAGTTTTGTCTGAAGAGCGAAATTCTGAGAGCGAATAAATTTGTCGTTGCATCATTCTATAGGTAGATGTCAAATCCTAGATCTTAGATTTCTGATTCTCAAGTTTGCAGTATACAGCATCAGACCGGGGCGATCGGCTTTCACTGTTAGGCGCAGCGGAACGATCGATAATAACTCATGACTAATAACTCATCACTATTGACACTCTCAGCGAAGACAGCGACTGAGATTCTTAAGATTTTGCAACCTTAATATCCTGATTGCTCAGGTTCCCAAACTCACCGCGTTTGCTCGCGTGAGCGCAGTGATACCTTTTGGGCGTTTAGATGGCTAGCACCAAGTTTCGCGTCCTGGCCCGCGTACTATTGTCAAAACTCGATCTCGAATAGTTTTTGCAGCGCCAATATCAGCGTGTTCGTGATAGCCACATTCGACACACATGAACTTTTCACCATCTCTATTCGACTTGTCGATATGACCGCAATTCCTGCATTCTTGGCTAGAGTGTTTAGGATTGATTTTAATTGTGATTTTTCCTTGCTTCACAGCAAGATACTCAATCTTCAAAATCAATTCACCCCAACCTGCATCAGAGATAGAACGATTCAAACCTTTTTTTCTGGATTGTCCATTCCTAAGAAACCTCCCAGCTTTTTTGTCAGTTGTCACCTTGCATCGGCGCATCATCCTAGAGATGTTTAAATCTTCTAGGGCAATCACATCGACGTTGCGAGACACAATCTTGTTAGCAACTTTCCATTGATGCGATTGGCGTTTATTACCAATCTTTTGATGAAATCGCCCAACTCTGATAGCCGCTTTTTTGCGGTTTTTGCTACCTTTGACCTTACGGCTAACTCGCCTTTGTCTAATTTTCAGAGTCCGCTTAGCTTTTTTGTTGGTTGCAAACTTGGGATTCTCGATTTGATATCCATCAGAAAGGTGAACCAACTTAGTTATTCCTAAATCGCACCCTATTACTTTGGGATTATTACGCCTGAGTTTAGCGCTGTATTCAGGTACAGATTTATCCTCTATTCTGAGGGAAATATACCAACCATTTTGACGTTTTCTAACCGTGCAAGCCTTGATGGTAAACCCATCTGGGATTGAGCGAGAGTTATGAAATCGCATCTGGCCCAGTTTAGGGAGATAGATTTTATTGCCCTTTAGTTTTACGCCCATCACATAAGTAAAAGACGTAAAGTTGCTACGGTTTTTGAACCTGGGAAATCCTCTCCCTTCAAAGAAATTCTTGTAAGCAGTGTCTAAGCGTTTAACATTCTGTTGTAGAACTGTTGAATCTATTTGAGCATACCAATGTCTAGCAATTTTCAATTCTGGCAATGCTGTAATTTGAATGTCCGCCGCACTTCTACGGGGATTTCTAGCCTTACCTTCTCGATCAAACTTATAGTCTTTCCAGGGATTTCCAGTTGCGCCACTTTTGCTAACGAAACAGGTTAACGGTGAAATTTCGCCATAAGTTCTAATATCGCAGTAGTCGCCTTGGACAAACTGTTGGCTGTATTGGTTAATCCTGTCATTTAGACACCAGTTGTAATGACTTCTAAGCATATTTACCCAAGCCGACATCTTTAAGACTTGCGTTTGATTGGGGCGCAATTTGTAAATATAGTTTGTTAGCAATCTCACTCACCTCCTTGTTCATATCTTAATATAGCAGGCGCCTTTTAAATATTAAGAATCAAGAAAGATTCACGGCGGTTAAAACCGCCCGTGCCGCTTACATCTCATGGCTAAAGCCGATGAGTTTTCCGCTTGCCGAACTTTTTTTATAACTCATGACTGCTGACTAATCGTCCAAGCACCAAGAAATAGCCAGCACAATTAAGATCAGGCTCAGCCAATTAGGAAAGTGAAGCCAGCCGAAGATCTCTACAGGTAACATTATTAAACCCCATGTCAATAGGGCACCGATCGTCAACAGCAAAGCCAAAATTATCATAAAAAAACTCGGTAAGTGGGAAACTCAGTGGCTTTAGCCTCGGAGAGGGAAACGACACGGGTGGTTTTAACCACCGTGAATCTTTCCATCACCGCCTTGGGATTGCTTGGCTAGGTGTACTTTTGTAATGTACTCTCAATGGGAAAATTACCATTTCAAGCTTCACAATCTTGTACATAATGGTTGCCTTTGTTGGGCCTCCCTTACGGGGTAATGTTAGCTTGTCGGTCAATGTTATCAGGGCTTGCGCAGGGCTAGCAGCACTGTAAAGCGTGACTTTAGAACTTGTTTAACCACTAGCGACAGAGCAGGGGACTAGCTTCGCATCCACAGGGTGTCGTGACCTAAATAACGTAGTCAGTTAAAACTATAGCTGGTCAGAATAGCTTGTGAGTAATTTCTCGCGACCAAGCGAGCGTGTCTTTAGACCTGAGTTCCTGACATCGAGCATCTTGAGAGCGTATAATTTCGGATGTGAGCCGATCGCGTGTGGCAGAACTCGGAGTGGCACGATCGAGGGCGATCGCACAGGTCAGGGTTCCGATGATAGAAATCAGGAACAAAAGCCAGAAGGTTTTTCACTCAATTAAACAAAAATTGTTCTTCCTCTCCAAGTTCCGATTCTTGGGACTCAGACGAGTATATTCTGAGTTGTAATTTTAAGTTGTGACACAGGAGTATTGCCATGTGGTTCCATCTGCCAGTCCATTTCAAAAACAGTGCGCTCTTAGCTGCTACCTGTGCGATCGCCGCCCTACCAGTTTTAGCAGAAACAGCCAACTTCGGCACTTTAACTTTATCGCGAGGTTTTGACTCCCCAACAGCAATGTTGAGAGGTTCCACAGGCGGATCGTACTCTCTCTCTGCCATTGCTAACACCGATCGCCACAAAAACAAATGTTTGGGCTTTGCCACTCCTACTCCAGACCACATCATAATCTTGCAGCAAAACTTTTCAAAACTCGCAATCCAAGTCAACAGCGGAGGGAAGGACACAACCTTAGTCGTACAAGGCCCCGGTAACAGCGTGCGCTGCGGAGACGATACAGGTCAGAATAAAGATGCCAGCATTGTAGATTCAGACTGGCAAGCAGGCTCTTACAGGATTTGGGTCGGTACTCTCGAAGCCGGAGCCAAGTCTAACTATACAATCTCACTACAGGAATAGAACGCAGCCACGCTGTGGGATGGACACGCTAAAATATTCTACATCCTCAAATTTTTCTCCCAATCGCCCGATCGCCCGATCGACCACTAATATCATGTCCGTTCGATTAGATTGGATCGCGCGTGCGGACTTAAGTCCGCAACCGAACAAGCGGACTTAAGTCCGCGCTACGAACCGTTTATGTTGTGACAATCGACCGAACACGATCTAACTTCCGCGATCGAGTAAAATTGTAAAATTGAAAGTGGCGTGTTTAACCAAAATTGGGAACTCCGAAAGTGCTTCATACCCTTAAAGCTGACTTCAGTATAATTTTCGATCGCGACCCAGCCGCTCGCAACTGGCTGGAAGTATTGTTTTGTTACCCAGGTCTTCAGGCCCTAGTGCTGCACCGCCTCGCACACTGGCTTTATTTACTGGGACTTCCCTTCATTCCCCGCTTGATTTCCCACATTGCTCGGTTTTTGACAGGAATAGAAATTCACCCAGGTGCAACGATCGGCAAAAGCGTCTTCATCGACCACGGTATGGGGGTTGTCATCGGCGAAACAGCAATAATCGGCGATTTTGCCCTAATTTACCAAGGTGTCACCCTCGGAGGCACAGGCAAAGAAAGTGGCAAGCGTCACCCTACCGTCGGCGAAAATGTAGTTGTCGGTGCGGGGGCCAAGGTACTAGGAAACCTGCTAATTGGCAACAACGTTCGCATCGGCGCAGGTTCCGTCGTCCTGCGCGATGTACCGTCAGACTGCACGGTAGTAGGGATTCCCGGCCGCATCGTGTATCGATCGGGAGTCCGCGTCAATCCCCTAGAACACGGCAGTTTGCCGGATTCGGAAGCTGTGGTAATTCGCTCTTTGCTCGATCGCATCGAATCCCTCGAACAGCAAGTAAAAAGTTTGGTTCCTCAAGCATCTGTCTCCTTAACTTCTGTTCCCAATTCCTATTCAGCATTTCCACATTTAAACCAAACCAACAATGTAGCCCTAGCTGAAAAAACCGAAGTTGTTGCCGCCGCTTGTCAGTTAAAAGATAAAGCAATTCAAGAATTTTTCGACGGCACCGGCATCTAAAATTTGAATTGGCCAAACAGGGCATTGGGCGAAGCGAAGCGGAGGGATTGGCCAAACAGGGCATTGGGCATTGGAACTGACAACAAATAACCAATAACCAATAACGAATAACCAATAACCAATAACCAATAACTAATGACTACTGACTACTGACTTCTTTTTCAAGGATTGACCGATCGCACAAACCAATTTCCATCTGCATCGCGTCCGTAAAGCGATCGGTTCTGCGGTTCCCCCCGCAACTCCAAAAAATCCACCGTTTCGGGTTCCAACAACAGCAAACAAAAATTCGACAGCGGCTCGTGAGCATCTGGGGAAGCAGAATCAAAAGCACCAAAATCCGCCTTATCTTCCCCCGGTGCAGGCCAAGCAAACTGCGATCGAGCAGCCTCAGAAAGCTCCTGCCAAGCTGTGCGGCGCGCTGTAAACAACTCGGAATCTGCATCGGATTGCCGCACCAAAATCAGTTGTCCGGCAATCCGAAATTGTTCGCGAGTTTTAGGGAAATACCAGCAAATCTCCCCCCAAGGATAGAGGTCAATTTCCTCGGTCTTCTGACTGCGAATATCAGTAATAAACTTCAACTGATTAGTATCTCCTAAAAAACCTCGAAAAACCACAGTGCGGTTAGCCGGACGCCCAGTGGCGCGAACGGTTGCTAATTGCAAGTAGCGGGCAAAAGCAAGACTGCGGTTGCGGTGCAGAGCTCGCGCCAAGGGCGATCGCCAAAGTGCTAAACACATAAAGGAAGGAAGAAGGAAGAAGGAAGAAGGAAGAAGGAAGAAGGAAGAAGGAAGAAGGAAGAAACAGTTATCCGTCAATTCCCTGTCATACTATTGGTAATTTTATGTCAAATACACACTCAAAACTCACAAATATTGAAACTCCCCACAGCGGCTACCACTGGGACGGCAGTTCCCGGCGCTTTTTTGAAGGCTGGTACTACCGAATAACATTACCAATTCACGGACAATCCTTTGCCTTCATGTATTCCATCGAAGATCCTAGAGGCGGTCAACCTTACAGCGGCGGTGCAGCTCAAATTTACGGCCCTAAAGATAGCTATTTATGCCGCACCTTCCCCGACGTAAATAAATTTTGGGCGCACCGAGAAAGCTTGGGTTTAGGACATTGGGGCAAAACAAATTTACAAATTAAACCCGCATATTTAGAGCCGCAAATATTCGACAGCCACATCGAAGAAGGCTATCAAGCTACTGCTACCTTAAATCAAGGTTATCTGCATGATCCCGGAAGTGGCAGTCACTGTTATTGGGAGTACGAAATTAAACCAATTTACGGCTGGGGAAACTCTGCTGAACTCCAAAAATCTACGGCGGGAATGCTATCTTTTCTGCCCGTATTTGAGCCTGGATGGCAAATTTTAATGGCTCACGGTTTAGCCACAGGATGGATCGATTGGAACGGCGAACGCTACGAATTTACAGATGCTCCCGCTTACAGCGAAAAAAACTGGGGCGGTGCTTTTCCGCACAAGTGGTTTTGGATTAATTGCAATTGTTTTCAAGGCGAAAGTGATTTAGCTTTAACTGCTGGCGGCGGCAGGCGAGGCGTGCTGTGGTGGATGGAATCGGTAGCAATGATTGGCATCCATTACCGAGGCAAATTTTACGAATTTGTGCCTTGGAATTCGCAAATTAGTTGGAATATTGAACCTTGGGGAAGCTGGAAAATCCAGGCGAGAAACAGTCAGTTTGAAGTTGAGTTAATTGGGACTACAAACAGTTCTGGTACTTATGTGCGAACTCCTACAGCCGAGGGTCTGGCTTTTTGTTGCCGGGATACGACGCACGGCGAATTACGCTTGCAACTGCGAGAATTATTGGGCCCAAATGTTGAAAAAAATGGCAAGCAGCGCTCTAAAATTATCTTAGAGGCTCAAAGTTCTTTGGCCGGTTTGGAAGTTGGTGGCGGGCCCTGGGATGACGTTTGGCGATCGAATTAAATCAGCAGTCATTAGTCATTAGTCATTAGTCGGTCAACTGCCAACTGCCAACTGTCAACTGTCAACTGTCAACTGCCAACTGTCAACTGTCAACTGTCTTCAGACCGACTTTACTTTAAATTCAAGCCAATTTCTTCATTATTAATAGAGCCGTCGGGCATTATTGCCCCATTCAGCACCGCACCTCTGAGATTTGTTCCCGTTAAATTAGCACCTTCTAAATTAGCATTGCTGAGATTCGTAACTTGCTTGGAACCTCGGAAAAAGAAGCTGTGTAAGTCAGCATTTGTCAAATTACTGTCTGCCAAATTAGCATATTGCAAATCAGCACCGTGTAGCGTCGCATCAGTTAAATTAGCTTGAGTGAGATTGCTTCCCCAAAGTCGAGAATCCAACAAATTAGCATCTTGTAAATTAGCGCGACTCAGATTTGCCAAAGTCAGATTAGCATCCCACAATTTAGTTCGGTTTAAATTAGCTTCCGTCAAATTTGCTCGACGGAGATCCGTCCCCAAAATATCAGCATTTGCTAAATTAGCGCCACTGAGATCTGCGTCCGAAAGGTCAGCATTTTTTAAATTAGCGCCGGACAAGTTGGCGCCGGACAAATTAGCGCCGCTCAAGTTGGCTTCTTGGAGATTAGCTCCTCGCAAATCGGCAGCGCTCAAATCGCATTGCTTCCACAAAAAGCTGACGCACCAATTATCTTTTAATAGCTGACTCACATCCTCGGCATTCGCGGCCAGAACTGGAGGAGTCAAGTAGAGAGTGAACAGGACGATCGCCAATACTGCCACCGCTAAAGTTTTTAACCTCAGAACTCTTTTCATTGACACTAATTTGCGCAATAGATTCTTGATGTGTAATCAAAGCATACCAAAGAATCGGCAACTTTCATCAGCAATATTACTCAAAAATATTAGTGAAATGTCGATCGCCGTTAGCCCAGCCCCCAACTTAACTCGGCCAGTCACGGGCGAATCCTCTTACCTAGAAAACGGGTTGCTTCACAGATGCGTCGGTGCCAGACAATTTTTTTCCCGAAACCCGGTATCAGATGCTCGCAAGTGCGATCGGGATTTACTGATAGCATAAATCATTACAAGGTACTAAGCTTTTGCCCATTTAAATTGTATATTTCAATAAACTATTCCGCCTCCACAGTCAAATATTCTCGCTTTCCTCCTTTCTCCCCTCTTCCCCTCTCTTGAATCTGGGCAGCAATCAACCGCCCAGCTAGCCTGAAACTACGAGATTTAGCGGGTTATAGCAGCAATTATCCCTAATTGCGATCGACATCACTAACTAAGCCTAACTCAGAGCACACAAGTCAATCGGTTCTATGAAACCTACTCAAACCTACTCATGGCAGATTTAATGTTCACTTCCTGCTTCTTCCAAGGGAGTTGGCTCCTACTTGTCCACAGGCTTAACTTCAGACCGAACTGGTCTTACTCATGCCAGATTGACGAGCTAAATTAATCGCAGCATTCAAGTCGCGATTAATTGTTATACCGCAATTGGAACACTCAAAAACTCGCTCTTTCAGTGGCATTGACTGAATATGACCGCAACTTGAACAAGTCTTTGATGACGGATACCATCGATCGACCAATTCAACCGTCGTACCGTACATAGCTGACTTATATTCCAATTCACGCCGAAATTCATAAAAACCACAATCTGAAATAGCTGCCGCTAATTTATGATTAGCAATCATCCCACTCACATTCAAATCTTCGATGCAAATGTGGGCATATTTTCGGCTAATTTTTGTGGTGGTTTTCTGCAAAAAGTCTCGACGTTGATTGGCAATTTTAGCATGAATTTTGGCAATTTTACGATAATGTTTTCGGGCATTATTGGATGCTTTCACACCCAATCTGCTATTACCCAATTGCTTATGGCGATTTCTCCACTGTTCTTTGCTCAGCTTGGTTTTCGCTGTTTTGAGCGGACGGGGAGACTCGTAACAATTGCCATCGGAAAGAGTAGCAAAAGTTGACACACCCAAGTCAATGCCTACAGTTTCCACAACTGGGTGAAACAACAGTGGCATCTTTTCGGCTTTTATAACGAAGGAAACATACCATTTATCTGCGGTGCGCGAGATGGTAAATGTCTGCGCCATACAAGGAAATGGGATTGCTTCCTTGAGTTTAAAAGTCCCCAAGGTGGGAATTTTTATTAACTTTTGCGGTTTGAGTAAAACTGCATGATTCCAGTCAGCCGCATCTACTGTAAAAGAGTCGCCATCTTTTTTTCGTTTGAACTTTGGGAACTTTCCTAATCCTTTAAAGCATCGCGATAGTGCTTCACCGAAATAGCGGAATGTGGTTTTATAAACTCTGGAAGACAGAGTGGTAGTCCATTGATATTCTGGTAATTTCTTGACGTGGTTGGTGAAAACTCGTTCAATCGCTGCTACTTTTTTGCTGCTGCTACCCCTGTGTTCTTTAACACCTTGATATAGAGATAAGGCGAAATTGTAGCAAAATCTCGCATAGCCAGAATGCCGCGCCATCAAGGTACGTTCTTGATTATTAAGTTTTAGTTCTAGTTTGATGGCGTACATATCTAATTAAGATTTTTGAACAATTTCCTTCCGATTCCCAACGTCTCAAGGTTGAGACGCACTCGAATTGTTTCAATTCGGCTGCTGAGCGAAATTGTCAACTTACTCACGCATATATAGCACACTTAATAAGCAGCTTTAGGAATATTTAGGTAAATTTTTATGAACAGTTCTTACCCCCGCGCATCACCCAATCTCATCAAACTTATCACGTCCCTAAGAGTACGGATATCACCGTGAAATTTGGGAATGGAGAATGGAAAATGGATCGTGTGGCAAGGTGCGCACTGCGCACCCTACACCTATAATTATGGCATGAGTATTGTTAAAGTTAGCCAATTCTTAAGGCAGCATCGCCCACTGGTAAGTCATTGGGACGGGAAATAGTAGAAAAGTCAATTGCAAAAGCAGCGCTTTGAACTGCGGCGGGCGTGGCATTTTGAACAGTGGCCAAAGTAGCCCCTCCAACTTGAATTAAAGTATTGCTTCCAGACTGAGTGAAAGCAACGTTTGACAAACTGCTACCGCCAATGCCAATGCGATCGCCCTGGGCAGATATAAAATCAGTAATTGTGTCTGTTTCTGCACCACCTGCGATTAAAACAAAAATATCTGCACCTGCGTCACCAGTGAGAGTATCGTTGCCTACATCTCCCATCAAAATATCATTGCCATCGCCACCAGTTAGCAAGTCATTCCCTTTACCGCCTCTCAAAAAGTCGTTACCAGCATCGCCATTGACAGTATCGTCGTCGAGATTTCCGTTGATAATATCGTTACCAATACCGCCACTAATTAAGTCGCTACCTTTGCCGCCTCTAATAAAATCGTCGCCCGCTTCGCCCGTGAGAGTATCGTTGCCTTGGCCGCCGTTAATTGCATCATCAATCGGTGAACCGATAATGCGATCGTTTCCGCTACCTCCCCGCACGCCGATGGGGTTTTGCTGAGAATCTTGGGCGGTGACTTGATAGGTGTTCGGGGCATCAGGCAAGTTGAGCGATCGCAAAGGCAGATTTACAAAATTGGTATTATTGACAAAACTATTCAGCACAGCAGCATTGGTAATAATACTCGAAACCCGACTGGGGACAATCCCTGCAACGACTTTAGCACTGGAAATGCGATCGCCCTGCTGCACCGCATTAACCGTGTCAAAACCTTGAACAACATTGCCAAAAACAGCATAATTGCCATCCAAAAATGGCAAAGTATCCAAAGCAAAATAGAACTGCGAAGAAGCCGAATTCAAAGCGCTAGAACGAGCCATTGCCACAGCCCCTTTCGTGTGCGGCAACTGCGGCTTTTCGGTCACAACTTGGTTATAAACTGGTTGTGCCGCGCCTTGCGGTTTGATTTCCAAAGGAATAAAACGCGCCTGATTCGTATCCGGGTCAATAAAATTACCCGTTCCCAATTGACCCGCCGGAATGCTAGTATCCTTGCTGCGCGGATCGCCCCCTTGCACTACAAAAGGATCGGGCTGGCGCACAACTCGATGAAACATCACCCCATCATAGGTGCCACGTTCAACTAAATCCACAAAATTGCCCCCAGTAATCGGGGCATTAGTGCCGTCTACTTCGATCACCACCGGTTGACCATTAATTACCTGGACTACTGTAACTTTGCCTGTTAACGGGAGTGCAGCGCTCATAAGTAAATTGCTATTTGAGTGAGTGATATTTGGTTTCATACCAAATCCTGGCTAAATATCCCCTTTACTTCTTAGCCCGCAAACACCGGCTTCGTTGTATAGAAGCGGTTTTAACCGCCGAATCATAAAGGGGTAGGTAACTCGGATTTAGTATTAGAAGCAATCCGCGAATTGCTCCTACCCATTTAATCAGAAAACTGTAAACTTGTGTTATGTACAGTTCTACTTGTGAATTTATGATTTCCCGGCGCAAATTTTTTAGCACTTTATTGGTAATTTGTCTAGCCTTTGTGAGTTTCAATGTTGCTCCTCCAGCCTTTGCCCTCGGTGGCAAACTGCCGGCAGTGAATCAAGCCGCACCAGATTTTAGTTTACCGACAAACAGCGGCGACGGGCAAGTCTCGCTGTCCGATTATCGCGGTAAGTGGCTGGTAGTCTACTTCTATCCCAAAGATTTTACATCCGGTTGTACGATCGAAGCACGTCGATTCCAGCAAGACTTGCCGAAATACTTAGCAAAAAACACTCAAATCATCGGCATCAGTGCTGATGATGTCAACTCCCACGCGGAATTTTGCGACTCAGAAGGTTTGAAATTTCCGCTGTTAGCCGATACCGACGGCCAAGTCAGTAAAGCTTACGGTTCTTGGATGAGTTTTATCTCGTCCCGGCACAGTTTTATTATTGACCCTGAGGGGATTTTGCGGGAAACTTTTGTCAAAGTTAATCCGGCGATTCACTCCAAAGAAGTCTTGGCTCGTTTAGGCGAATTGCAGACTAACAGCTAATATTATCTCACCTAAATAACCGCAATCAAATAGGTTCGTAGTGAGGACTTTAGCCTTTATTCAGGATTTTAAATCCGACTAAAAACCCCACTACAAACCTGATATTAATTTAATTATTTTACGACACTTGATACCTGGTAACGAGACAAGCTATAAAGTCAATTTCAAATCGAAAATTGCCTATCCCGCCATATTCAGTGAGAATTGAACTTACTATTTACGGCAACAGGCTCTGAAGAAGATTCCGGCTCTGACAGATTTCTTTTTCGGCTAGCAAAACGGCGTTCCGGGTCAATCCCCTCAAAAGTTGGCGGCAACCAAACTCGGATGACCAACAATATTCCCAAAACCAGCAAAAATCCACCTGTTGATAATATTTGAACCCAGGGAGTTTCCAGCACACCCCGCACAATAACTTCTCGCAAAACTGAAACAATACAAACTTCAACCGCCACGCCGATAGAAACGCGCTGCTCTTGCAAATAAATAATCAGTAGCCGAAACAATTCCACCAAAACCAAGAGAAAGAGAATATCAGCAGTCACTTCCTGAAAATTCAAAGGAGGCAACAGCGAGAAAAACATTTCTCGCAGTTCGAGTACCATGAAACAGAACAAACCAATACACAAAGAAATTACAATTAAGTCTTGAACAGTTTCCAGACCGCTGACTATTAGTTTCAAATTTAACCATTTAGGAGGGGAATTGGTCTGGTTATTTGAACGGTTTTCCATTGACTGCTCCGGGAATCTGTTGGACTTGCTTACAGCTTAAGTTAAATTGAGCTGATCTTTGACAAAAAACAGGTTTAATTTATTTATAACCATCATCAAACTTCTGTCTGTTGAGAATTTTCCACAAACTTTTATTTATCACGCAGGCGGGTTGACTTGTTGCCAATGTTTGTGCTATGTGAAATCTGGTATTAGTAAATTTGGTGAAAATCATAATTCAAAATCCTAAAATGCTGTAACTGAGATAAAATATAAAAATTGTAAAGAATTATTTACGACAGCTTGATCAACTCAAGCTAGGAACTTTAGGCTCGAATCAACGAAAAGCCGGAAAGTCAACCGAAAAACAACAGCCACCTAGAGAGGATTGAACACAATGGCATTTACACTCGCACCATTACCCTTCGCCGCTGACGCATTAGAGTCAGGTCATATGTCGGCCAACACGTTTTCGTTCCACCACGACAAACACCACGCTGCTTACGTGACCAATCTCAACAAACTGATTGAAGGCACCGAACTAGCCAGCAAATCCCTCGAAGAAATTGTGATGGCATCTGCTAAAGACCCATCAAAAGCCGGCATCTTCAACAATGCAGGTCAAGTTTGGAACCACAATTTCTTTTGGAATTCCCTCAAAGCGGGTGGCGGCGGCACTCCGACAGGAGCTTTAGCTAATAAAATCAATGCCGACTTCGGCAGCTTCGACAAATTCAAAGAAGAATTCAAGGCTGCTGCGACAACTCAGTTCGGCAGCGGCTGGGCTTGGCTGGTTTTGGATAACGGTACTTTGAAAGTTACCAAAACAGCTAATGCTGACACCCCGCTAGCACATGGCCAAACTGCGTTGCTGACTTTGGATGTGTGGGAACACGCTTATTATTTGGATTTCCAAAACCGCCGTCCCGACTACATTACTAATTTCTTGGATAATTTGGCTAACTGGGATTTCGCAGCAGCAAATTTGGCTGCGGCTTAGTAGCACCTGATTTTTAGGATTGAAGTCCTCACTACGAATCTATTAAGTTTGTAGTGAGGATTTTATTGTTTATTTCCGAGGACTGAAGTTCTGACTACTAGCTTAATAGGTTCGCTTAAGTAGGTCGGCGCTGTAAAACGCAAATATGTAAACGATTGTAAAGTATTCAAATGCACATCTAGCAACACTCGTTAGCCTTGTTTACATATTTTTATATTGTGAAGTTTAATATCGCCTACAACTTAAGTGGATGTAAGAATAGGTGTGGTAGTTTGGGAACTTCCACTGCCTCACACGGTATCTAATTTGTGAAGATTTATAAACCCATTTGTAGCGAGGAAAGGATAGTAGAACTCTCCAATCCTCGCAAAATCGGGACGTTTCCCCTTGCTATAGCAATGTTGTTGTGATAGATAGAGTTCTGGACAGATAGATGTCTGAGAGATAGATTGTTAATATTGGAGGCAGCGACATTTAACACAACCTTTTGGAGTATAGAAAATGACAAAAAATGTATCAGTAGTGATTCCATCTTATAACAGCGCCCAATTTTTACCGGAAGCAATAGAGAGCATACTTGAGCAGACTCTACCCGTATTTGAGATTATTGTCGTAGATGATGGTTCTACTGATGAAACGAAAGAAATCTGCGATCGCTACCCAGCAGTAAAATACGTCTATCAAAACAACCAAGGCGTTGCTGCTGCACGCAATACTGGTCTGGGGGTTAGTACAGGAGAGTATATTGTTTTCCTGGATAGTGATGACTGCCTTTTACCTGAAGCGATCGAGATTGGAGTCAAGCACATCAACGCCCTACCAGAGGTGGGCTTTGTATTTGGTCGTTATTTCTTCTATTCCATTCAACCTGATGGCTCATACAAAGTAGAAGAAAAATATGAGGATCAGCCTGAAGTTGCTAATTATCAAACCATTTTAGCCACCCAGCATAAGATTCAATGCGGTTGTATTATGTTTCGGCGTGTTGCTCTGGAGTCCGTCTCTATTGAGTCTGTTGGTGCATTTGACCCAAGTCTTGTGCCGATGGAAGATATCAATTTGTTCCTGCGGGTAGCCCGTGATTTTCCGATCTATTTCCACGGTGAAGTCGTTTCTAAATATCGCTACACTGGCAATAACCTATCCAGTAAATCGGCAAAAATGCTGATCCAGGCAAGACTATCTCATGGTCGGCAATGGAGTTACATTCAACAGACTGGAAAAGAAGAATATATAGCGGCTTACGAACAAGGAAAAAGGTCTTGGACTAAGCTTTTTGCCGATCGATTGCCTTACGAAATCCTGAGATATATACGAGCTAAACAATGGGTTGCAGCGTTGGGTATTCTGAGATTGATCTTGTATTACGATCCTAAATTGCAGTGTATCGATCGGGAAATCTACGAAATATCCTATACAACTCTGATGTCAGAGCTACGCAAGCTCCCCCTTCAAGACTCCTTAGCGTATTGGCAAAAACAACTTGCGGGAGCCACCCCTTTATTACCCCTACCCACTGACCGGCCACGTCCCCCAGAGCAATCCCTCCAGGCAGCTTCTCTGTCTTTTGGCATTTCTGGGGAAATCACCACGGCCCTGGGTCGATTGGGCGGGCAGGAAGGCGTCGCCCTATCCACAACCCTGTTAGCCGCGTTTAATATCTTGCTCTATCGCTATACAGGTACGGAAGATGTGATTGTTGGCTCCCCCTTTGTGGGCCGTGTGAATTCAGAAAATTTTGTGAATGCTGTCCCCCTTCGTACAGATATGTCGGGTAATCCCACGTTCCCAGAGTTTCTGGGACGAATGCGGAAAGTTATTTTGTTAGGGCAAGCCTATCAAGATGTGCCCTATTGCTTATTGGTCGATCAATTTTGTCCCCAGCCCGACTTAAGCTATTCCCCTCTGTTTCAAGTGACGTTTGTCTTTGAGGAAAATATTCCCTTCCAAAGGATCGATCTGTCAAGATTAACAGCCAGTCCGTGGGTGATTGAAAATAACGAGGGGAAGTTTGACTTAACTTTATTCTTAAAACCAACCAGCGCAGGATTGGAGGGGAGTTGGTACTACAGCACGGATTTGTTTGATGCAGAAACTATTGAACGAATGAACGAGCATTTCCAGATTTTGTTGTCTGGGATTGTGGCTCATCCAGAACAATCGATTTCTGCCTTGCCGCTGTTGCCAGACCAAGAGAAAAATCTGTTGCTTGTGGAATGGAATCAGACTCAAAAAGATGAGTCGCAAGATCTATGCCTGCACCAGTTAATAGCTCAACAAGCAGAAGTAACTCCAGATAAAATTGCGGTTTCCTTTGAAGGTCAAACATTGACTTACGAAGAACTACATCAACGCTCTAATCAACTGGCCAACTATTTGCAACAAAGAGGGGTGAAGCCGGATGATTTAGTGGGCATTTGTGTCGATCGCTCTCTGGAAATGCTGGTGGGATTATTAGGTGTGCTGAAGGCGGGCGGAGCCTATGTTCCCATAGACCCCAACTACCCGGACGATCGCGTGGAATACATGATCGAGAATTCCCAAGCCAAAGTATTGTTAACACAACAGCAGCTTGTGAAGAGCCTGCCTACGGAAGAATCATTGGTCATCTGTTTGGATACGGATTGGCCACTGATTGCTCAAGAGAGTCAGGAAATGCCGATCGCCAGCGTTACCCCAGAAAATATGGCTTATGTCATTTACACATCTGGTTCTACGGGTAAGCCCAAAGGCGTACAAGTTCTCCACCGTGGCGCAGTCAATTTTTTAAAGTCGATGCGCGAGCAACCGGGGATCAGTGCGACGGATATTTTGCTGTCTGTCACAACACTATCTTTTGATATTGCAGTCTTAGAACTGTTCTTACCCCTGACTGTGGGAGCGCAGGTTGTGATCCTGAGTCGGGAAGCTGCGATGGATGGCAGAAAGTTATTAAGGACGATCGCCGAATTAGGCATTACGATCCTGCAAGCGACTCCAGTGACTTGGCGATTATTGATAGAATCGGGTTGGGAAGGTCAGTCCCCGATGAAAATGCTCTCCGGTGGAGAAGCCATACCGAAAGAATTGGCAGCCCAACTGTTAACCAAAGGTACGGAACTTTGGAATATGTACGGGCCGACGGAAACAACAGTTTGGTCAACGGTTTATCAAATCAAAGACCCCGAACAGCGAATTTTAATTGGTAAGCCGATCGCCAACACCGACATCTACATCTTAGATGCTCTCCTGCAACCCGTTCCCGTTGGGGTGGCCGGGGAATTACATATTGGTGGTTCAGGATTAGCGCGAGGCTATTTGCAACGTGACGATTTAACCACCGAGAGATTTATTCCTAATCCCTTTCGAGAAACCGAACGAATATATAAGACAGGGGACTTAGCACGTTATTTGTCAGATGGAAATATTGAGTGTTTAGGTCGCCTAGATTTTCAAGTCAAAATTCGCGGTTTTCGGATCGAACTCGGTGAAATCGAGTCTGTTTTGGTCAAACATTCCAACGTGCAGCAGGCAGTGGTCATCGTCAGGGAAGATTTTCCTGGCGACAAGCGTCTAGTGGGTTATATTGTCGCTCTCAACAATCAGAACCCAAGCATCCAAGAACTGCGAAGTCTGCTTAAGGAGTATGTACCAGAATATATGGTGCCATCTATCTTTGTTTTCTTGGAAACTCTACCCCTAACACCGAATGGTAAGGTAGATCGTAAAGCTCTACCTGTACCTGAACAATCTCGCGAAGCAGCAATCATACCAGCCACTCAAAATGCTCTAGATTTGCCCGCCCATACAACTCAAGAACAGCCAGAAAACCCAGGAGAATTTGCCAGTCCCAAGGATGATTTGGAAGTTCAACTCGTCAATATTTGGGAAGAAGTATTGAATATTTCATCCATCAGTACGACAGATAATTTCTTCGAGATGGGAGGACATTCCCTATTAGCGATATCCCTAATGCGTGAAATAGAGAAAACCTACAATAAAGAGCTACCTTTACCTATCCTTTTCCAATCGCCAACGATTCACCAGTTGGCTAACACCCTTCGTAAACAAAGATTATCGTCTTCTTCGCAGGCTTTAGTCACGATTCAGAAAGGTAGTTCCAAACTGCCTTTATTCTTTATTTACGGCATCTTCCTTTACTATAACTTATCAAGACACCTGGGCAAAGACCAAACCTGTTATGGAGTCTATGTCAAAGAGGAAGTCAATATGTTCCAAAAGAATAAACTTGACCAATCACCAACCCCTTCAGTGAGTATTCCAGATCTGGCCACTCGCTACCTCAAAGAAATACAAAAACATCAGCCTAAAGGCCCTTACCTCCTAGCGGGTGAGTCATTAGGTGGCTTAGTAGCATTTGAAATGGCACATCAACTTCGTTTACAAGGTGAAGAAGTAGCTTTACTTTGCCTTTTGGATAGTGCGATTCCAGGAAAAAATCAACTGTCATTGAGTCAGAAGCTGGCTTTTCATATCAAAAAGCTGCGCCAAAAAGGGCTTTCATATTTGCTTCAAAAGATAGTAGAATCGAAGACTAAATCGACTCCTGATATTAACATTAATAATGTTAATAGTAATCCGGTAGATCCTCGATTACAGTTTCGGGAGTACGCTTTTAATAGTTACAAGCCACAGCCTTACCCAGGCAGGGCAATTTTGTTCCGGGCGATGGAGGAAAGTCACTTTAGCACTTTGGAAAACTGGAATGAACTGTTGGTTGGAGGATTAGATATATATGATATCCCTGGAGATCATCTAAGTATCCTTCAAGAACCCAATGTCCCTCTCTTGGCAGAAAAAATGAGAGTGCATATCGATCAAGCTTTAGCAAAACTTTAGGCTGTTGAGTTGAACGACTTATACAAGCGATTCAACAGGCTATTACAGATCAAACAATGCGTCAACGCGCCGCCAGATTGGCGGCGCAAATCCAAGGTGAAGATGGTATTACCAAGACAGTTGCTATCGTACAGGAAATCTAAAATCGTGGGACTGTTGACGGATAACCCGTATTCTACTGGAGGAATTCAAAGAACCTTCAGTTAATCGTACTTATACCCCAATACGGTTTACTTAATTTATAAGGATCGTGAATTAAATAATTTCCATTTTTCTTCTAGCCCATCCCACAACAATCAAATTGGGAAGTTATTTAATTCTCATTTCTAAGTTGTAGGGTGCGTCGCTCGTTTAATCTGGCGTTCCAGGGCGAGAGTTGTTTTTGGCGACGCAGCCTACGTTGACTTAAGTGAACCGTATTGGTTATCCCCCCTTCAGTATTTTTAATAAGGCTCCTCGATAAATTTTTCTGCCTTCTGAGTTAAGGTGAACGCCATCTGTTGTGACCTGTTCTTTCAATACTGTCCCTTCGTACAGAGGCTGAATTTCTTTTTCTACCATCAAAAACTTCTCTGTCGCTGCCACTTGACGAGTCAAGGCTTGAATGGTTTTCACTCTTTCCAAAGGGCCCGCTAGTGTGATATCATGGCTGGCTTCAATCGTTGAGTAAAAAGCAGGGACTAACACTACTTTTTGGGTGTTCATTTTTGTTTTGACAGTGCGGATAATTGCCTGCATATTGTTAATGAATTGTGCATCATTTATTCGATAACCCGCATCATTAGTACCGATCGCAATAATTGCTGTATTACATTTAACGTTAGCAGCAGTTAATAGTTTTAGCTGGTCGATCAGAGAAATTGTTGACATTCCGGGCAAGGCAAAATTAAAAGTATCTTTACCCATTGTATTTCCCAGCCCAGAAGTGATAGAATCGCCCCAAATGCAAGCATTGATTTGAGTATTTTTAGTCAGATATAGTTGATAATCAACTTCATCTAGCCACCAAGAATTAGAACTTAGGGTGTCTGTCGATAATTCGATAGAATTTGCATTCAACATGACTAAAAATCTACCTAAATACCCCCTCTTCATCGTAAACTCTAAAATCCCTGTTAAGAGAATGACATTCAATAGCAGTGAAATGGTCGCGATATGTTTTTTCATTCAGGTATGAGCAAGCAAACTAACATAAATTATCAATAGACCTCTTGCAAAAGTCCTTTTAATCCAATTGTGGAACAGGCTTTTCGGCCTGTTGCACGATAAACATTTTTTATTGTGGAACGGGCCGGAGAACCCGTCCTAGTTATTTTTGCAAGAGGTCTAATCACTACACTACCAAAAAGTAATTCACAATTATAATCAGTTTGTCAGATCGCGAATTATGAATTAAGCGATCGCACTGCTCCATCTTGTTTGAGATCGAATAGAGTGTGCGCGTAAGACTGGATTAGCTAGCAGACAAAAACAGCTTTTAACATTCCTTCGCCTTGGTCTAGTTGGAACTCAAATCCTAATTTTTTACAGAGACTCTGCATCTTGTAGTTGCTAGTGAGAATGTAACCGACGATCGCATTTAACTTCTCTTCCCGACCAATTTGCAGCAGCCGCCTCAATAATTCTGTTCCCAAACCGCGCTGCTGATAGCTATCGCTGACGATGAGCGCAAATTCGGCTTCGTTTGTGCCGTGGAGTTTGCTGAGACGTGCTACTCCCAAAATCCGGTGTTCTAAGGTTTCCGGGTCTTTGCGATCGGCTACTAACAGCATTTCCCGATCGTAGTCAATAAAACAAATCCGGGTCAAACGTTCGTGAGCGATGCGGTGCTTTAACTTTACCATGTGAGCGTAGCGCAAATACACGCTTTCTTCGGAAAGCTCTTGATGAAACAGCACCATCAGCGGCTCATCTTCTGGGCGAATCGGACGGATCATGATGGGATGATCTGTCAGAGTTGACCATTCTTGAACGTATTGCATAGGATAGGGGCGAATCGCGGGTAAAATGGCGTTTTCGGCAGAGTGGAGAACAACGCGGGCATCGAGGGCGATCGCACCTTCTGGAGAAACCAACAGCGGATTAATATCTATCTCGGCAATCTGAGGTTGCTCGACAATCAGTTGACTGAAACGAACTAATAACTGTTCGAGTTTTTCTAGGTCAATTGCCGATCGCCCGCGCACTCCTTGCAAAGCTTTATAGATGCGCGTTTGCTCCATCATCCGCCGCGCTAGGGTGGTATTTAAAGGTGGCAGTGCTAGCGATCGATCCTGAAACACTTCCACTAATTGTCCGCCGGAACCAAACAGCATGACTGGCCCAAATTGAGGGTCAATACTGCTACCCAAAATTAGTTCGTAGCCTTCCAAATGCACCATTTGCTGCACAGTCACGCCGAGAAACGCTGCGGGATCGATCGCCCGTACCCGCTGGGCGATCGCTTCAAAGGCACTAATTACAGCCTTAGAATCGCCTAAATTTAGTTGTACGCCCCCCACATCGGTCTTGTGAGTAATCGTCTCAGAATGCAGTTTTAGCACCACTGGATAACCGAGGCGATCGGCAATTTCCACAGATTCGGCTGGGCTGAGGGCAATTTCGGTGGCTACAGTGGGAATTCCATAGGCTGCGAGTAACTGCTTTGATTCGTATTCTGTGAGCAAAGTGCGATCGCTTTTGACAACAGAAGTCAAAATATTTGTGGCCGCCGATCGATCGCAAGTCGGGATTTCCGCAGCGGAGAGAGCAGGCGTTTCGTAGATAGAGCGCAGGTTGTAGCTGTACCGCCACATATAATTAAACAACCTGACTGCGGTATCGGGATAGGGGAAAGTCGGAATATTTGCCTGATTCAGAATTTCCGTTGCCGCTAACACTCCCGCACCGCCCATCCAGCTTGTTAATAAGGGCTTTCCGAGTTGGCTGTAGGACTTGAGTAGTTCTGCGGTTTGGGTGGGATTTGTCATCGCTTGGGGTGTGAGGATGACCAGCAATCCGTCACTATTGCGATCGGGAGCGACTACTTCTAGAGTTTTGGCGTAGCGATCGCTACCAGCATCGCCCAAAATATCGATCGGGTTTTGATGGCTCCACTGAGGGGGTAAAAACTCATCAAGCTGTTGCAGCGTCTCCGGTGCAAGCTCTGCGAGGGCACCGCCGCCGCTAATTAAGGCATCAGTGGCGATCGCCCCTGGGCCTCCGGCATTGGTGACGATCGATAGGCGGTTGCCCTGCGGTCGCGGTTGCTTGGCCAGAATTTCTGCCATGTCGAACAAATCGGAAATTGTATGTACGCGCAACGCGCCACAGCGCCGGAAAGCAGCGTTGAGCACGTCATCGCTGCCGGTCAAAGCTCCCGTATGGGAAGCGGCGGCTTGGGCGGCGGCGGCGGTACGTCCTACCTTGAGAACGATGATCGGTTTGTCGATCGCCACTGGGCGGGCGGCGGAGAGGAACGATCGAGCATCACCCATCGATTCCATGTACAAAACGATACTGTGGGTGTGGGGATCGTCGCCGAAATAATGAATCAGATCGCCCCAACCGACATCGAGCATGGAGCCGATCGACACAAAAGCGCTAAAACCGACATTTTCGCCCAAACTCCAGTCTAGAATCGAAGTACAGAGGGCGCCGCTTTGACTGATGAAGGCGACATTACCCGGACGGGCGATCGAGCCTGCAAAAGTAGCATTCAGCCCCAGCACAGGATTCATCACGCCGAGACAATTCGGGCCGATAATCCGCATTTCGCCCAGACGCGCTTCGGCCAGAATTTGCTGTTCTAAAGCAACTCCCGCCGGCCCAATTTCTTTAAAACCAGCCGAAACAATAACTGCTCCTTTCACCCCAGCAGCGATACATTCGCGGATCACTTGCGGCACACTAGCCGCCGGCGTAGCAATCACCGCGAGATCCACTATTTCCTGGACGCTAGCAATGTCAGGATAGGACTTGAGTCCCAAGACGCTGCGGCGCTGTGGATTCACCGGAAAAACCGTTCCGCCAAAGGGATTGCGAATCAAGTTCCACAGGAGAGTACGTCCGACGCTTCCTGCTCTCTCTGTTGCGCCGATTACAGCCACGGAGCGAGGATGAAAAATGTGATCGAGCGGATGACGCTGTTCTTTCCAAATATCGTGAGCCGGATCGCTCGCAGTGCTTTGAGTTCTTGAATTTATCTGCATAATACCCTACTTCAATTAATCAGCAATTAATATTGATCTGCTTTCGATAACAATTACCGCATCCAATCCAAACTATTTTTAGGCTCTTTTTCGGCTTTTTATTCATCTTCTTCGGATGTTCGCGGTTCCTGACCAAAAAATCTCATTGCGCGTTTCCGACCGACCCCTCTTAAACAACATTTTCGTTGTCCAACAGTTAGTTCGGAATCCCATTTTATTATAGCTTCCTCACAAATTACAGAGGATGTTCTGCATACTATCTATTTTAATTCTTCCCACCGAATTAGCAAGTCAATTTTTGTAACAAATAGCGAACAGAGTATTTAAAATATTGAGATTAAATATATGCTAGATATAGCGGTCGGAGAAGAAAAAATCGCTCGCTAACAAAAAATAAGGTGAAAGCAAGCTATATTAGTAGAATAGCACGGCTTTACTGAAGGCAACTCGACAAAGGAAGTCAACGTCAGAGACTTCATCCAAAAGAATTACACCCCCTATGAAGGGAATGCAGAATTTATCGCAGCACCAACAGAAAAAAACCAGCAACTTTGGCGCGCAGTTCTGGAACTAATGAAACAAGAGCGCGAAAAAGGTGTGTTGGATGTTGATACAAAAGTACCCACATCGATCGTCGCTCATGCTGCGGGATACATCGATCGCGATTTAGAAAAAATAGTAGGTTTGCAAACCGATCGACCTTTGATACGCGCGATTATGCCCTTCGGCGGAATTCGCGTGGTCAAGACAGGTTTAGAAGCTTACGGTTATCAACTCGATCCACAAACACAAGAAATATTTACGAAATATCGCAAAACACACAACGATGGTGTCTTCGATGTTTACACCCGCTCCATGCGTTTGGCGAGACGTTCTGGTATCATCACAGGTTTGCCAGATGCCTACGGACGCGGGCGCATCATCGGTGACTACCGGCGGGTTGCTCTGTACGGTGTCGATCGCCTGATTGACGATAAGAAACAACAGCAAGAATCGCTCGAACTAGAGGCGATGGAAGAGGGAACAATTCGTTTGCGCGAAGAGTTATCCGAGCAAATTCGCGCATTGTTGGAGTTGAAAGAAATGGCTGCTAACTACGGCTTTGATATTTGCAAGCCGGCGGCCAATGCACGAGAAGCTGTCCAGTGGCTGTATTTTGGCTACTTGGGAGCAGTGAAAGAACAAAACGGGGCGGCGATGTCTCTCGGTCGCGTATCGACGTTTTTAGACATTTATTTCGATCGCGATTTGCAAAGTGGCGCGAGTTCAGAACTGGAATTGCAAGAACTGATTTTCGGGGCGCGAGTTAACTTAGCTAAGACTTTGCTCTATGCGATTAACGGCGGTATAAATGAGAAGTCCGGCGACCAAATCACGCCGCAGTTTCCACCAATTACTTCCGAATATCTCGATTATGACGAGGTAAAAGCGCGGTTCCATGACATAATGGCGTGGTTAGCAAAAACCTATATCAATACGCTGAATGTCATTCACTATATGCACGATAAATACTGCTACGAGCGGCTAGAAATGGCATTGCACGATGCACGATTCAGGAGGCGATCGCCAGTCAGGGAATTAGCGATGATTTCTTTTTTGCTCGTGTTGAGGAAATGGCCGATCGCGCTTTTGACGATCAGTGCACCGGGGCTAACCCCCGCTACCCGCTGATTGAAGATTTAAAGCAGCTTCTGCTGCAAGCCTACTCTGACACCAACACTTCTGGGGTCGATCGAGAGTTAACTGTAGTTTGATAAGCTGTACTGCATCTAACGAGTAGCCAGAAACCGGGTTTTTCAACTAAAATCGTGGGTAGAAACCCTCAATTTCCTGAAAACCCGGTTTCTTTGTCCTCAAATCTAAAAATCTAAACATCGCCCTCGAAAATCGCCAAAGTCGATCTATTTGCCATAGGCGGTTTAAAAATTCAGAAATTGTGATATAGTTGAAAAGGTAACTGTTTTAAGAATTTTGTAATTTTAGTGGCTGTTCGCGCGATGACCTCTTCACCAACCATAGCACCCGTTCGATCGAGTCAAGTTACCCGCAAGTCTTATCCCAACTATCGGGTAATAGTCCTCAACGACGATTTCAACACATTTCAGCACGTCGTGGAATGTTTGACGAAATACATTCCAGGGATGACGAGCGATCAAGCTTGGAAACTAGCCGACCAAATCCACAACGAAGGCCAGGCTACCGTCTGGGTTGGGCCGCAAGAACAAGCAGAACTTTATCATATGCAATTGAGCCGTGCTGGACTGACAATGGCTCCGCTAGAGTCTACTTAACCGGTATTTACGTCTTGGCGACCTGACACCGAGGTCGGATGCTTGATGCTACCGTCCGCTCGTCGCTTGAATCTCGAAGATATTCACAGTGTGTTTTGGCGTAATTTCTCCGGTGTTTCCGTTCCACCTTTAAAAGATTTCAACCAACAGCAGGTCGCATTTAATGATTCAATGAGTACAGGTTGATCGAACTCGCTGGGTCAATTCCTGGCGTACCAATTTCACAAAGAAAAACCCCGACAACTGACTAAGGCAAAACAAATAGGTGTGACGATTCCTGCAACTTTAATCAGTAACGATGCAGCGGAAGTTAGGGAATTTATCAAAGCTTATCAAAAAGCAATTTTCAAGCCTGTTTATGGTGGTGCTCATAACAAGTTTATGACAGAGGCGCATTTAGAACTTAATCGGTTGAACATGGCTTTGAGTATTTCTTCAGTCACAATCCAAGAGTATATTTCTGGGACAAATATTCGCAGTTATGTGATTAGTGAATCAGTCTATACTGCCGAAATTCGGAGTCCAGCTTTGGACTTTCGGGAAGATTTGGACGCTGAGCTAATTCCGATAGATTTGCCAGAAGCAGTTCACAAACAATGTTTGGCAATATCCCAGGCATTTATGGTAGAGTGGAATGCGATTGATTGGCGTGTCAAGCCAACGGGTGAGTATGTATTTTTAGAGGCAAATCCTAGTCCGATGTTTGTACATTTTGAGCGTCAGACTGGTTTTCCTATTACACAAGAATTGGTCAAGCTCTTAATGGATTAACTGGCGTTAAGAGGCGATCGCACGGGCTCTCGTGCCCATCCTACAATTATGAGACTTGAATTGCAAAAGTCCTTTTAATCAAATTTTCGGACGATGCTCAAAGCCCATCCCACAAGAAAAAAATGTGGGATGGGCTTTGAGCATCGTCCTAGCTATTTTTGCAAGAAGTCTATGATCGCCCTTTGCACTCTCAACCAGTCGATCGCGCTCAAATCTCAAATCTTAAACCGAAGCTGCCCGCATCTGTTACAATTTTCAACATAGCCAGAACAGCACGCCCGCCGGAACTCACCTGCATAGGGATACCAGCCCGCGATAGGAGTCGTGGAGATTGAAAAAAATTAGATATTTAGTTTCAGCTTCCAGATTCATCCGTGGAGTCAATCTAAAATCTAAAATCGACTGTGGAGTCAATCTAAAAATCTAAAATCTAAAATCTAAAATCGACTGATGGAAACCCTGCAAACCCAACTTTACGAACTCGCACAATTTGCTAATAATTTAGTCAACACTCAACTGACACACCTGAGTTTAGTCAGCGTCGGAGTGATTTTTCTGGCAGGATTGCTAACTAGCTTAACGCCCTGTATGCTTTCCATGTTGCCGATCACGATCGGCTACATCGGCGGATACGAAGCAAAAAGCCGTCTTCAAGCTGCCGCCCAGTCGGCGTGGTTTTCTCTGGGATTAGCCACAACCCTCGCGGGTTTAGGCATTGTAGCATCATTTGCGGGTCAAGTTTATGGCAAAATTGGTCTGGGTTTGCCGATCGTTGTCAGTATAATCGCGATTTTAATGGGGCTGAATTTACTCGAAGCTTTACCCTTACAAATGCCGTCTTTCGACGCTGTGGGGTGGGTGCCGAAGAATTTGCCTGCGGGCGTGCGATCGTACTTATTGGGCTTAACTTTTGGTTTAGTAGCATCTCCGTGCAGCACTCCGGTTTTAGCTACGCTCTTAGCTTGGGTTTCCAAAACGGGAGATACCGTTTTAGGTGGTGTATTGCTGCTGTTTTACGCTGCTGGTTATGTCGCTCCGCTAATTATAGCAGGTACTTTTACCGCGAGCATTAAAAAATTGTTAGAATTACGCAGGTGGTCGAGTTGGATCACGCCTGTTAGCGGCGTTTTGCTAGTAGGATTTGGCGTTTTTTCCCTACTTTCCCGCATACTTCCCGCCTAAGGTTCGATCGTTCGGACTTCAGTTCTTATTTGAAGATATAGCAATCATTACAGAATTGGTGAACTATTTTTTTAACGAACCGCGTTGGCGTAGCCTGCGCGAAGCGCTGAGACGCTAAGAACACGAAGGAAGAAAAATAAAGAATTCACAATTGATTGAGAATTGCTAGATAAAAATAATATTTTCTTCCTTCTTCCCTCTTCCCTCTTCCTTCTTCCCTCTTCCCTCTTCCTTCTTCCTTCCTATGACATCAAAAGAAGTATTTCTATCCAAACTATCAGACTGGGCGAATGCACCTCAAAAGTTCTTCAAGCGGGAAATATTGCCGGTGCTGGCAGATTTGCGGCTGGCAATTATCTTGCTGCTGGCGATCGCACTTTTCAGCATTTCCGGCACCGTCATCGAACAAGGCCAATCGGTAGAGTTTTACCAATCCAACTATCCAGAACACCCAGCCCTTTTCGGTTTCTTAACTTGGAAAGTTGTGATCATTGCAGGACTAGACCACGTTTACCGCACTTGGTGGTTTTTGTCAATCCTAATTTTGTTCGGCAGCAGCTTGACAGCTTGCACTTTTACTCGACAATTTCCCGCATTAAAATCGGCCCGCCGCTGGAAATTTTATGAAGAACCGAAGCAGTTTGAGAAATTAGCTCTCAGTGCGGAATTAGAAACAGTTGATTTAACCTCGTTAGAACAACTTTTACAGCAAAAAAACTACCGCATCTTCCGAGAAGGCGAAAAAGTTTATGCTCGTAAAGGCATAATTGGTAAAATTGGCCCGATTATTGTTCACGCCAGTATGCTAATTATTTTAGCTGGGTCGATATTGGGCTCGATGACTGGTTTTATGGGTCAAGAAATGGTTCCTAGCGGTGAAACGTTTCGGGTGCAGAATATCACGGATGCGGGGCCTTGGGCTGGGCCGCAAATACCGAAGGATTGGTCGATGCGTGTGAATCGGTTCTGGATCGATTATAGTCCGAGCGGGGCGATCGACCAATTTTACTCTGATTTGTCGGTTTTGGACAAAACAGGCCAAGAGGTCGATCGCAAAACCATTCACGTTAACGAGCCGCTGAGATACCGAGGAGTCACCTTTTATCAAGCAGATTGGGCCCTAGCCGCCGTGCGAGTTCGCCTCAACAAAAGCCCGGTTTTACAATTGCCAATGGCTCAGTTAGACACCCAGGGTAAAGGCAGAATTTGGGGTGCTTGGATTCCAACAAAACCCGATTTAAGTGCGGGAGTTTCTTTGCTAGCAAAGGACTTGCAAGGCACGATGTTAGTCTACGGTACGGATGGCAAATTGTTAACTACTGTTCGCGCCGGCAGCGCAGTCGAAGTTAACGGAGTGATGTTGGCAATTGACGAAGTTGTCGGGAGCACGGGATTGCAAATTAAAGCCGATCCGGGAATTCCGCTAGTTTATACTGGCTTTGGGTTGCTGATGCTCAGCGTGATGATGAGCTATCTGTCTCACTCGCAGATTTGGGCTTTGGAAAAGGAAGGCAAACTCTATGTTGGCGGGCGCACTAATCGCGCTCAGGTGATATTTGAAAGAGAAGTTGTGGAGATTTTGGACAAGTTGGCAGAATTGAAAACAGCAGATGCAAAAAGTGCGATATCCCCGACTTCTGTTGCTAGTCAAACCTAACCGTAGGGTGCGCACTGCGCACCTTACACCAATGGATAAAACGAAAAATAAATGTGGATAAAAAAATAGAATTTAGTCAACACGCCTTGCTGAAAATAGAAATTCTTGAAAGTCACGGGGTTACAATTTCAACATATTTAATTTCCGAAACTGTTTAGAATGCCTAGTAAGATAGAAGCAAGTGGTGAAGGGAAGTTTATTTGTCAAAAGAGATTGAATGGACTTGTCCTAAGAGTGGTTTACCAAGAATATCTCGATCGAATTTTAGTAATTACTGCTTATCCTGGTAAGAGGTCAAGATATGAAAAAGATTAGATACAGCCCGGATGTAGATGCGATGCTGATCGAAATTTGCGATCGCCCGATCGCCTATGCCGAAGATGAAGGGCAAATTATTCTACACTATTCTAGCAGTGGAGAACTGGTATTGATCGAAATATTAGATGTCAAACAATTCATCTCATTAGAATCTGTCTCCGATCAAATACCTGCCCGCTAAAGCAGTCCATCCTCAAAATCAACTACTACAACGAACCGTAGGGTGCGCACTGCGCACCTTACACCAATTCCTAGGGCGATGTACAGCGCACCTGACTACAACTAATACTAGCCCTACTTCTCGTGCCGCACCTCAACCACAGTGTGCACGTTCCCCCGTGGCAAAAAATCGCCCTTAATTGTCACTTCCAGTGGCGCGCAAGCTGCGACAAAATCGTCTAAAATTTGATTGATCGATTCTTCGTGAGAAATGTAGCGATCGCGATAACTGTTAACGTACAGCTTCATCGCCTTTAACTCCACCACCCGCTCGTCGGGCACGTAAGTAACGTGAATCGTGGCAAAATCGGGATAGCCCGAAAACGGACACTTGCAAGTAAACTCTGGCAAAGTAATGTTAATCGTGTAACGCCGCCCGACTCGCGGGTTCGGGAAAGTAATTAACTCCCCGTCCAAAATCTCGCGTTCGCCATATTTCATTGCCTCGGTACTTGACTTTGGCGACACATCTTGTTCGGTTGGGTGGTTGTTCATAGCGATCGACTGAAAACTTCTAACATTTAACTAAACTCACTATTAATATTTTTAACAAATATATTGACGAATTGTGTTGCGATCGATCTAATTGCAAATACTCTCAGGCTAAACTTAAAAAAGTTCACCCTCGCCATCTACAATTATGCAAAATACTACCTTATCTGACAATACATCCCCTGAAAACTCAAATACTTACTCTCCATCGGTACCAATTTCCCTCTATCGAGAAGTCACCGCCGAATTGCAAGCCGCCCAAGCGATGCTCGACTCCCTCAAAACCCACAACCAGCAATTAGTCCAACAAAATCAACAACTGCGGCGAGAAGTAGAAACAGTAGTTCAAGTATCCCAGCAGCTACAGCAAGTCGTCAACTCAGCTCAGACTGTCACCCTGACTGGGATGCCCCAAATGCCCTCAGTCAAATTCAATTTCAGCGTTGAACCGGAGCCCCCAGCACCTGTCACCTCGCGGACTAACTCTACCATACCTCAACCACCTCAGACAGTGGCTTTCCCTTTCCCTCTACCGGAAGCGGAGCCCACAGCCCCCCGGATGCCTGACACACTTCCACAAAAATCATTTACAGAAGTGCCAGAAACTCCTTACCGTGTGCGATCTCAACCCAAAAAAGCCTCAGACTTAAACGGATTATGGTTGATGATCGCAATTTTTCTGATAGTCATTTCCGCCTTCGGCGCAGGTTATTTAGTTGTTCGTCCTTTATTAATGAAAAAGTAAATTCCAACAAGAATCCCACGACCTGAGCCGTGGGATTTTAACCGAAACCTAGCATAAAATGTTCAAAGTTACGCTAATTGGTCACTATACTCTGACGGCACTCGTTTCTACTGCACGAGGCGCATACTGCTCTTCACAAGCAGAACCTAGGCTGCCCACCCCGGGCTCGAAACCGCGCGTGAACTCAGTGAGTTTTACCTGTTTAGCTTCCAGAGCTGTTTGTAGCACCTTCATGGCTCGGTGAGGATCGCCGGCTCCGCAGAAAAATAAGTCTGCGGCAAAATAACCGTGTTCAGGCCAAGTATGGATTGCTATATGAGACTCTGCCAAAGTTGCAGTAGCCGTCACTCCGTGAGGACTAAACTGGTGTACGCACAAATCGATGAGAGTAGCTCCTCCGGCTTCGATCGCATCGAGTATGGCGCGGCGGATACGTTCAGGATCGTTGAGGATGTCTCCAGGAGACTCCCAAGCATCAGCGACCAGATGGGTTCCCAATTGTTTCATTCTGCGGGGTTTTACCTTTAATTGTAGTGTTCCAAACCTTTTGACGATAGCACAGAGTCAAGAAATTTTGCAAGTAAATTTCCAAAAATAAATCAGAAATAGCGGCGAGTTCTCTGGGCGGCAGCATACCACTGCAAAAAAAACGAAGGTAGTGAAGCTTTTTTTACTTTACTACGATCGCACGTTCCTGCGTTTAGCTCGTTCCCGACTGACAAGAACGACGTTATGAATATAGTATTAATCCCGGCTATGAGTAGCTCCATTCGGCAAAATAGCCCCGCTCAAAGCCGCTTCATTCAAATTAGCAACATTCAAGCTCGCTCCAATCAGATTCGCCTCCGACAGATTAGTTCCTGTCAAATTTGCCCCTGTCAGAGAACTCAGCAACAAACCCGCACCCGACAAATTGGCGTGACTCAGGTTCGCCCCACGCAAATCCGCTTCCAGCAAGCTAGCACCAGACAAATTTGCACCGCTCAAATCTGCTCCCCGCAAAGAAGCTTTATTTAAATTCGCAGCCCTCAAATCAGCATGGTGCAGAATCAAACCATTCAAATTGGCTTTACTTAAATTAGCTCCTTGCAAGTCAGCACCGCTCAAATTAGAGCCATTTAAATTAGCTCCTTTTAAGTCAGCACCGCTCAAGTCAGCATTGCTCAAATTAGCAGCGCAAATACAAGCCTCCCGCAGACTTGCTTCGCTCAAAATCGCCCCAACCAAATTAACACCGCTGAGATTTCCGCGATTGAGATAAGCCCGAATTAGAATTGCTCCGCTCAGGTTAGCCCCGTTCAAATCTACCTCGCTAAGAATCGCTCTAGTTAGATTTGCTCTGCTTAAATCAACTCCGCTCATAATGGCTCGGCTCAGCGTCGCGCCACTCAAATTGGCCTCAGTTAGTTTCGAGCCGCTGAGCAAACAAGCTCCTACTAAACTCGCTCCAGTCATCACAGCTTTGCTCAAGTCAGCGCGAGACAATATTGCTCCGCTGAGATTGGCTCCGCTAAAATCTGCTCCGATCGCCACCGTTCCAGTTAAACTAGAACTGCCCAGGTTAGCTTCAATTAATTTCGCCTTAGATAAATTAGCCCCGCTCAAGTCGGCACTGTTTAAATTAGCTCCAATTAGTTTGCTTCTAATTAAGTTAGCACCTTTTAAGTTAGCGCTGCTCAAATTTGTGCGACTGAGATTAGCTTCAATCAAATGAGCTGCAATGAGGTTAGCTCCTCGAAAATCTCGTTCCCCGTTTCTATGTCTAGTTAAAAGTTCATCAGCACTTAAAAGCTCAGTGAAATTCATAAAAAAATTGAGTGAGTTTCCTTAATTTCTCGATGTTCTATGTTGTCTGAAAATTTGTATGTTCGTGTTTGCTAGTCAGGCTTTCAACCAATACTGCCACATTAACAATTATCAAAAGTGGTTGATTACTAGCGCTACCTTATTAACCTAGTTATAACTTACGCAAATTAACCAGGCTTTTCGGAGAAGATTTTGGGTTTGACCAGCGCAGTCATGAAGAAACAGAGTTTCTCGCCCGCGCGTGTAAGTTGTGTAAGTTTTATTTTGCTAGTAGTTAGTTATGGCTGATGTTAGTTGTTAATTGTTAGTTGTATTTATACTAACTGCTAATCACTAACTATTCACTACTCACTATTTACCAAAATACAGAGAATTTGTCGATCGCACTTCTGGTCAAGGTCGATCGCCGATTTGACCTATTGCTGGCGGCATCCGGGCCACATTCTGACCCGAAAAATTGCTGATACAGGCGATCGCATTTATTAGTGTCAGAAAGAAATAAGAACTCGAAGCTTCAACACCGAATGTCTTCTACTTTCTGCCTGTGCGATCGCCATGAAAGCAGAGCCCGGTTAGCTCAGCTAGTGTCACCTCCCCCCACTGTGCTTGATGCAGCGTGAAATCCAACAGGAAGGCTGTTTCCCTCTGAGTTCTGAACGGCTCACGGGCGAAGAAAGCAACACGCTATCACTCGTCTGCGATTTCCCAAAAAAGTGATCCGCGAGCCATTCCCGTGCTCCCGCGCTGCTGTGTTTGCTGTTAATGTTGATTCTATCCATGAGCGCTTGCGGTTCTAATTAACAGAAGACCCGACACCTGACGCACTCTCGGAGATCATAGCTGTTCCTGGGCTTCTCAAATGCTTCGCTGAGGCCTTCCCAGAAAAAATGTATTTCTGTAGCAGGTCTTACCGAGGGCAATTCTGCTACAGCCAACCAATGACTAGCCTAAGTCTTCCCCGAAGGCGACGACAATATTATTCTACTAATAGTTGCCGACCACCGCAGGCCATACTCGGTGCGCGGGACTGGCTACTTCACCTATACTGGTAAGTTGCATAAGTTGCTGAAATTAGCGGCCCCATAATTAAAGATAGTCGTTCTTTGACTAACTGGGCAATCTTTGCTGCAATTTAGGCCATCTAATTTGATAATACTGCGGAGTTTGCAATCGAGCAGTAGTGAGTGTTACAGACTCCAAAAGCGCTGCGGATTTAGGGTATCAAAATTAAGGGCGCCGATCGAGCTTCCAGCAAAAAGCCCAGCTCGCCAATCAAAATTAAACTTTTAACAAATCGCTTTTTTTAAACTTTCCAGGACAAAACAAAAGCCGGCTTTCACAGAAAAAGCCGACTTTTGAGATAATTTTACCGACATGGCGCTCAAGGCCTACGGCTTCGACAATCCAAGTGCGCCAGTGCGTCCATCCCTACGGGAAGTAGAAACAATAGCCAAACCAAACCTCAACTATCTAAACCCGACGGTGGCCCGTAACGCCCTGATTGGGGTCGTAAATATCAGCCGTAGTATCAACGCCCGGAGTGCCGGGAGCGCCGTAATCTGCGCGAGCGGTATCCACGCTGGGGTAGTCGTAGGTGTTCCAATGCTGAACGCCTCCGCGGCTCATAATTGCTTCAGCCTTAGCGACTTCTGCTTCGCTACCATCAAGCAGCACCAAGTAATCTCCTCTCGCGACTCGATCGTTATAAGCTCTGGCTTCCTCTTCGGGAATTCCCAAACCGACTAAAGCTCCGATCAAGCTGCCGGCAGCCGCACCCAAAGCAGTACCCGCGAGTGTAGTGGCGATCGTCGTAGCCGCAGCTCCAGCCAGCATAATCGGCCCGATACCCGGAATTGCCAGCGCGCCCAGGCCTACCAACAAGCCAGTCAAACCGCCCAGCGTGCCGCCTGTGAGCGCGCCCTTGGTCGCCCCTTCATCGGCTTTGTTGTCCGCGCTTTCCTGCACGTCAATCCCCGCGATATCCGCTTTAGAGTCGGCATCCTTCGCGATGACCGAAACCCGATCCATGTCGAAACCCGCAGTTCTCAGTTCTGCCAGCGCGTGTTCCGTCTCGCGGCGGGTAGAAAACACGCCCACAGCGCGCTTGTGGCGATCCATAGATCTGCGGCCAGTATCTGCCGGCACATCATAAATGCCCCAATCCTGAATGCCCCGCACGCTCATAATTCCTTCGGCGGTAGCAAGTTCGGCATCCGTTCCTTCGACGAATACCAAATATTCTCCGCGCGAGATGCGATCGCTATAAATTTTAGCTTTGGCTTCGGGAACACCCAAACCGACCAAACCGCCCACCAAACCGCCCGCTGCTGCCCCAATCGCGCCTCCGACAACAGTGTCAGCCAGCAGAGTGGCGATCGCGCCCCCCGCCATCACCGGGCCAACTCCCGGAATCGCCAGCGCCCCAATGCTGCCCAGCAAGCCAATCAAACCGCCCGTCACTACTCCCGCCGTCGCGCCAGCTTTCGCGCCACCGCCCACTTTCTCGTCGGTACTCTTAGCAGTTGTAGCGCCCGCAATTTCGCTGCCATTGAGACTTTCCCCAACTACCGAAACTTTATTCATCGGAAAGCCAGCACTTTGCAGTTCCATCAAGGCTAGTTCCGTATCGCGGTAATTAGAAAACGATCCTACAGCTCGCTTGTATTGACCTAAAGACATTTTTTTTCTCCTTCAAAATAAACTACTTTTACACAGCTACAGAATTTATGCTCTGCTTGCTGCCATCAATCACATTTACTCATTTTTTCCCAACATTTTTCATCGGTCGCTGGGAATAAATTCAGTCTCTATCTTCAGGCTAATTTTCCACTCATTATCAGAAATTAGTCGGAAATTGGTAATGGGAATTTCAGGTATTAGTCGAGTTTTGAGTTGGGAGTTTTGATTGCATGAATCTTAAACTCTTCAACTTAAACCCCCGCTACCCGGAAGAGTCACGTAGGCGTTGCGATCAGCTTTATAGCCAATTTTAACAAGCCTAACTTTCCTTCTTCCTTCTTCCTTCTTCCTTCTTCCTTCTTCCTTCAAATTTATCACTTGCTAGGCGATGCGGGTGCTGCGGGAGCGACAACAGCCGTAACATTCACCGTTTTTACACCCTTAATCTCTTTAGCTAGGGGTTCAATTTTAGCTAAATCAGTTTGACTGGGAACTGTGCCACCTACGGTAACAGCCCCGTCTTTGGCGTCAACAGTTAGCTGACCTTTAGTGATGTTCACTTCCAACTTAGAACGAACTTCACTTTTGAGGTCGCCATCGGCTCTCATTGCATCGCCGCCCGTCACGTTGTTGCGCTGTTCTCTGGCCCTAATATCAGAATTTGCTTGGTTTTGGCGAATCTGGCTAGTGGCGTCGCCCTGAGTTTTTTGAATATTCTCGGCTGGGGGCGGGCTCTTGACATTTTCAGTGGTAGAATTAGGAGCATCAGCGCTAGTTTTAGCGTCGCCAGTGCAAGCAGCAGCTCCAAATAATAGGAGACCGCTGATGAGAATAGGTGTTAATTTGTTCATGATATATTAGTACCCTCCGGGTAAGCTTTCGATGAGCCAGACTTCGTGGAAGTAAATTAAGCCACACAAAAATTTATGTGGTGCTTTCTACGATCTAAAAAGCGTTATATCAAATATATAAAATTGAGGAAGCTGCTACATCGCTCCACAGGTGTAACTTTTACCTCTATCGTTAGATAGAGTACAAAAAACAAATAAGGCCTTATGCGATTTGCGATTGGGCATGATCTACTGAATATGGGTTTGAATCTGACCTACAGTTGTATTCTTTTTGGAAAGTGGTATTAGATTAAATTTAACTTAATTATTCTGGGACGGACTATTCATCATAAATCAGGTTGATTCCGATATTTTTAGTTGCCAAAGCTAATATTTTCAGAGACACCAAGTTCAAAAATGTATAGCCTTTCTCAGAAAGATCAGGTACGCTTCCAGAATAGGGCAAACCGGGCATGGGGCATAGGGCATAGGGCTATCCTCACTTTTTTGAGAACCGCTATAAGTTGTATTAATAGATCAGCTCGCCACTCAAAACTATTTTTTCCTAATGACTAATGACTAATGACTAATGACTGATGACTAATGACTGATGACTGATGACTGACATCCCTTGCCGAACTTCCTGCTTCAATACAAACGAAAAGAGTCGAGAAATTTTTGAGCATTTTCTGGTTCTGGGGTAGTAGTAAGCAGCCCGTAAATGCGGGTTTCCACCAAAAAAACTTGACCTACACCTACAGGTTGTTTGGGGGAAAGTGGCTGAAACTCAAACTCTTTTCCCGGATAGCCACCCAGCGAAATATCCCGTACTTGCAGCAATTTAGCATTCGCAGCCACGACAAAAAAATCCACGGCATTATTTAAAGTAATTTTGATATTATTGTTGCTGATCCGAAAATCTAGGTCAAAGTATTGAAGTAAATAAGTTTCTTGGTTTTTTAAGATCGATCTGTATGTATGAGTGGTAATTTGAGTTGAAAAAGTTTCAGTATTAATTTTGGGAGTTCCCGGCATATCGATCGCAAATTGACCCATCGCCGAGCAAAACGGCTGCCACTCCGGCTGAGGAAGTGCCGTCCGCAGCGGGGCAACTTCAGCTTTTGCCGGACTGGTAAACTTGAGGGCCGAGACGAGTAATGTAGCAGTAACTAGGATGATATACAGAAATTTCATTTCGGTAAAAATTATATTTGTCCGATCGATCTGCGCTAGCCTAGAAATATATCCGCAAACGAGGGATTTATGCTGAATACTATATTTACTCAACGGCAACGCAACTCGATGGGGCAAGCTAAAACCAGTAAAACCAATAAAACCAATATACTCGCTGCTGTAAATAGTTGGCTAGCTGTGTGTCTGCTGGCTGCTGTCACAGCTTGCGCAAACAGCCCCAACAGTAAAGCCCTCGAAGAATCCATAGCTGCCGATCCCAAATTACAACAAAATCCAGCGGTTTTATCTTCCCCGTCACCAGCGACAGCAGTTGAAACCAGCACAACCGCCAGACTCCCGGACGATTTCCCGACAGAAATTCCACTCTATCCTAATGCTCAGTTGGTCGAAGTTGGTGCGCCAACCGATGCTTCGCCAAAAAATGTGCGGCTGCGTTGGGAAAGCACAGATCCGGTTAATTCGGTTCAAAACTTTTATCAGACAGAGTTTGGACGGCGCAATTGGCAAATAGTCAGCCGCCCAACCACCGAAGGACAAGGTTCTTTGGTAGCAACCAGAGATAAATTGCGGGTAACAGTGTCGCTTTCTCCGACTCAAAAAGTAGGGGGTTCTACAGAATTTGCGATCGACTATAGCAAAGACAGCCCAGAAATTGCAGCCAGTCCCCAACCTGACAATTCCGAGTCTACCGCATCTCCAACCGCTTCACCAACTCCATCGAATTCAGAGGGAACTACTCCCACGCCATCTCCTTCGCCCAAATCAGCAAAAGTTAGCCAGCTAGACACCAAAATTCCTCAACAGTTGCAGCAGTATGTGGCAGATTTGGCTCAGTTGGAAGTGCTGAAAGTGCGATTAAAAAGCGGTGCTAATTTAGAAACTGACAACACTTTACCCGAACCCAACAAAATTGTCACCCGCCGCGAATACGCCCGCTGGTTAGTAGCAGCAAACAATCAGATTTATACCAGCCGTCAAGCCAAACAAATTAGATTAGCAGTAGAATCTAGCGAACCGGCATTTTCCGACATACCCAAAACAGACCCAGATTTTTCAGCAATTCAAGGTTTAGCAGAAGCCGGTTTAATTCCGAGTTCGCTTTCTGGAGAAACGAAAGATCTGAAATTTCGTCCCGATGCACCTTTAACCCGCGAAACAATGATTCTCTGGAAAGTACCATTAGATACTCGTCAAGTTTTACCCACAGCAAACATTGAGGGAGTGAAAGAAAAATGGGGTTTTCAAGACGCTTCTAAGATTGATTCCCAGGCGTCGCGGGCAGTTTTAGCTGATTTTAACAATGGAGACTTGGCGAATATTCGCCGGGTTTTTGGTTTTACAACTCTGTTTCAGCCAAAGAAATCCGTGACCCGCGCCGAAGCTGCTGCTAGTTTGTGGTATTTTGGCATTCAAGATCAGGGATTGTCGGCTCAAGATGCTCTCCAAGCCAAATCTCAACCAGCCCAGTAAAGTTGTTTGGGGCGGTAAACAGCATCGGAACTATTTATTTGTAGGGTGCGTGAGAACTAGAAATCATTAAATCCACACGCATGAGACTATTTACACTCACGCACCTGATCAAGAATTGAATAATACCGATGCTACCGGAAACGATATTACCCAGAAACCTAGTTCGACGCACGAAAACTCGCCGTAACAGCCGAGGGATAGTAGTAGAAAAGTCCCGTTTCTTAAATTTCTCTGCGCGAGTCAGCGTCAAAAATCCTTTCAAACACCATACACCAGCCTCTGTGTCCGCCAAGGCGCTCCTAAGCGATAGATTTTTTCTATTACCTAGTCTTAATTTCTGTATTATTCCGCACAATCGCTGCATTTTCCTGACCAATTTTGTACATATTTTAACCAACACTTTTCAAAACTCTCAGTATGATTCCGGATGGGGTAACGGACTTAAGGATAAATGAAAAAGAGTGTTTGAGTCTGGGAGAGCGTTTTTCAATGTACGATATTAGCCTATTTACCCCGCAAGACATCGCGAAATGCAGTTTAGTCCTGCGCCAGTTCGGTAGAAATTCTGCTAGTATGGAAGCCAGCAGCGAGAAAATTGTCAAGTATATTTACCAACATTTTTGCGATTCACAAACAGGAGAAAATAGCTGTGTTTTGGTGCGTTTGTTCAAGACTCATCCCTACGGGGAATTAGAAGACTCATTGCAACAATCCGCCCGCCGCTTAATGAACGGCAAATCCCCAGCAGCCGACATGAAATGCTGGACTTTGTTAGCAGCAGCAGGCGCCGACCCGCACTGGAATTCTCGGCACACAGCAGCAGAAAATATAGCTATTCCATTAGTTAGTACCGAATTAGTAGATAAAATGCCTGCGATTTCAGAAACAATCAAACAGTTCGGTTTAGACATTCCTACAGTGATCGGAATTGAGCCAGAAAGATTCCGGCAATTAGAACCCGCAGTATTAAATATTTTTCACGTATCCGAGGCAAAAGGCAGCCCTTTTATTCCCGAACAAGATTCCTTAATTATTCCCTACGGAGTCAAGTCTGTCTTGGCATTTGGGGGACTGCTAGAGTCGGGAAGTTTGTTTATTGTAGTCATTTTTATCAAAGTAAAAATTCCTGCAAGCACAGCCCAACTGTTTAAACATTTGGCACTTAGTGTCAAAACAGCCCTGTCTCTTTTCGACGAAAAAGATATTTTCACTTGTTCAAAAACATCGGAAAACATTGTACAATCTCACAATGTTTATGAAAATCAATTACTTGAACATCAGGTTGCTAACCTGATTCAATTGCTAGATTTTTCTGAACAGGAAATGCTCAAGCAAGCAGCTCGTTTTCAACAAATAATTGATAAGTTGCAGCGCGAAATTGCCGATCGCAAAAACAAGGAACAAGCTTTGCCACAAAGTCAAGAACCATCCACAGGTATCCTCAATATTCCCGAAGATACTATTGCGCACGTCGAGAAAAATCAAGGAATTCACCATTTCAATCAAGGTGAAGAACAGATTTAACCCAACTCCTGTTAAAATTGGTTCGTAGTGAGGACATCAGTCATTCTAAAACTTGGAGGACTGAAGTCCTCACTACAAACCTTCTTCCTTATTCTTTCTTCTTGCTTCTTCCTTCTTGCTTCTTCCTTATTCTTCCTTCTTGCTTCTTCCTTCTTCCTTCTTCCTTCTGCTATATTATTGAGGGTTGTGGGTTCGGGATGCTAAGATTAAGCCGTACCATTTATCTATTGGTATTTGTTTTCTGACCTCAAATCCTAAATTTTCAATAATTTGTCGGGTTTCGGCGTGAGTGTGACCAGACCACAAGTGATATTCTAAAGACAGGTTTTGCACGAGTTGCCAAGAATCTCGGTCTTCCAATAACAGCCATTCTGCACCTTCGCAGTCTACTTTGGCTAAATCGACGCTGCCGCCCATTCGCTCGATCGCCCTTTTCAACGATACCATCGGTATGTCGCCGTTTTCGCTGACAGTCGATCGCGTTTTTCCCGATACTTCCCGAATATCCAGCACTACTTTACCATCTCGGTCTCCTAAAGCTTCCATAAAATACGTAAAATTTGCGATTTCAGATTGATGTTTGAGGTAAATTTCTAAGTTGGGATTAGCTTCGTAGGCGTGAATCACCGCCTGGGGAAACCTATTCCTCGCCGCAATCGGAAATAACCCGACATTCGCTCCAACATCAATAATTGTCCTCAGCGATTGAGATAATTGTTCGACTCCGTAGCAGTCGTCTAAAAGCACTTCTATAAATTCTCCGTCCATACCTTTCTCTGAAGGCACGTTGACTTGATGACGCTTTCCTTGGACAAGCAAATTATCGGGTAATTGAAAGCTAGCAACTCTGTTAAATTCTATGCCTAACTTTTTTGCTCTAATTTTGCGCTGCATCAGTTGCTGAAGTTTATGGAAAAACATAGAAAGAAATTAATATTTTTTCAAGTTTATGATAACAATATTTCGGACTATATTTGACCTAGGGACGAAAAACCTGGTTTCTACGAATTTTAGGTTTGGTGACGAGAAGAATCGCAAGAAACCCGGTTTATGAGGTCAGCGCGCAAAGGTATCAGAAACCCAGTTTCTTTGGTGGCGAAGGTGTGTCAATGTTTAAACATCCCTCTGCGGTCTCTGTTGTTAATAAAAAAAAATCGGGTTCACTTCAGAAAATAGGATTGCTAGACAGAATAAATCTGCTTTAAAATATGTCAAAATACGCTCGAAAAGACGAGAATCAAAAATGTTAGAGTTCGATCGCCTATTCCAAACAATCGAAGAGTTAGTCATGCTACACTCACCCAGCGGTGCGGAGTCGGAAATTAACCAGCGGTTGATGGAAAAATTCGCAGCCCTGGGAGTGAATGCTTGGATCGATCGCGCGGATAATGCGATCGCCCTAATTAAAGGCCGCAATCCCGAAAAGTCGATCGCCATTACCGCCCACAAAGACGAAATTGGAGCTCTAGTTAAAACCATAGGCGATCGTGGCCGCGTTGAAGTTCGCAGGTTGGGCGGCGCCTTTCCTTGGGTTTATGGCGAAGGTGTTGTCGATTTGTTGGGAGACAAGCAAACAATTAGCGGCATTCTCAGCTTCGGGAGTCGCCACGTTTCTCACGAATCTCCTCAAAAAGCTCAGCAGGAAGATGCTGCTGTCAAGTGGGAAAATGCCTGGATTGAAACCAAGTGTACCGCCGAGGAATTGGCCGAGGCCGGAATTCGATCGGGCACGCGGATGGTGGTGGGAAAGCACCGCAAGCGCCCGCTGCGGTTGAAGGATTGGATCGCAAGCTACACGCTGGACAACAAGGCTTCTGTGGCGATTTTGCTGGCTCTGGCGGAATGTTTGACAGAGCCTGCGGTGAATGTTTATTTGGTGGCGTCGGCGAAGGAGGAGGTTGGGGCGATCGGAGCTTTGTATTTCACGCAGCGCCAGCCTTTGGAGGCGCTGATTGCTTTGGAAATTTGCCCTCTGGCTGCGGAATACCCGATCGACGACGGCGAAAACCCGGTTTTGCTGGTTCAGGACGGCTACGGAGTCTACGATGAAGGATTGAACGCCCAATTGCGCGCCGCAGCCACAGCAGCCAGCAAACAGGTGCAGTTGGCTGTGATTAGCGGTTTTGGGAGCGATGCTTCGATCGCCATGAAGTTCGGCCATGTAGCCCGCGCCGCTTGTTTGGCTTTCCCCACGCAGAACACCCACGGCTTTGAGATTGCTCACTTGGGGGCGATCGGCAACTGCGCCGCCATCCTCAAAGCCTACTGTGAGCAGCTTTCGGATGACTAGAAAAAAAACTTTCGCAAAGTAGTTGACAAATTCAGAAAGATTAGTTAAGGTAATAAAGGTGCGGAACACAAGCAAACGCAACGCAAAACGCGCCCCCATCGTCTAGAGGCCTAGGACACATCCCTTTCACGGATGCGACGGGGATTCGAATTCCCCTGGGGGTATTGAAAAATACAATTTTGATATCAAAATGATATCTAGCAACTGGTAAAGGCAACAAGCCCAACCCACACGCTAGGTATCATTTTTGTTTTGGCGATCGGCTTCAAGCTCCTCCCATGTTGGATAATTAATGAATTCTGTTGAAACTTTTTCTTAAACTTCGGATATTTACCCGTACCTTTGAAAAAGCGATCGCACTTTCTAATTCTTTTTATGCTTGGAGACTTGTGACTTGCGTTCGGGCGATCGCCTAACGTGCGATTTCTGTGTTGCGGGATTGACTGCAAACCCGCTAGTCTTATTGAAGAGAGATGAATGGGGAGTAAAAATAATGACAATTGAACAAGCTGTATTAGAAAATTTACGCCAATTGCAGCCTGAGCAACAGCAAGAAGTTCTAAACTTCGTGCAGTTTCTCAAGCAAAAGTCTACTCCGAAACAACCTCAGCGTAGTTTGTACGGGTTGTGGAGCGATCTGGATATTTAAATTACAGCCGTGGATATTGCGGAAGTCCGTGAAGAAATGTGGGGGAATTTTCCTTTATGAGTTTCCTCTATGAGCGCAGTTGTGATAGATACCCATGCTATTGTTTGGTATTTCTTGAAGTCGGGGAATTTAATCGCACCTCCCATCGCCTTCAGCAAATTCCATGAAACTTGAGTAAAATAAGACAGCCATCATCCCCAAAAAACCTAACTCACCATGCAAACCTCAACATTTGACAGTATTTTAGACGAGATCGAAACCTTGTCTATAGACGAACAAACTGCTTTAATTGTCATCATGCACCGGAGAATTAGCGATCGCCGCCGCACGGAAATTGCGGCTAACATTGCACAAGGAAAACAAGACTATCAATCGGGAAAGGTGTTTCGAGGTACAGTTAATGAAGCGATCGCGGAGCTAAACCGTTGAAACTTATCACCTTTGCTCAATCATTTAAACGTGCCTATAAAGCCCTCATCCGCAAACACCCGGAATTACAGCCCAAAGTTGAAGCTATTTTAAGACTTTTGGCAGAAAACTCTTTTGAGCCATCACTGCAAACACACAAACTCAGAGGTCAGTTAGCCGGCTCTTGGGCTTGTTCTGTGGAGTATGACTGTCGGATTGTATTTAATTTTGTTGAGAATCCAGAGTCGGGAGATGAAGAAATTCTCTTGCTTGACATTGGCAGCCATGATGAGGTGTATTGAAAATACTGGCTGATGCGATCGCCTCTTTTTATCTGCTTTTTTAATAGGGAGGAAAGGGCGATGGAGTTTTGGGTTTGTTGGGAATTGACGAAAGGGCGATCGCACTTCAACAGCCTTTTTGTAAGCAATGAGACAAGGTGGGGAAGAAGTGAGGACAGAAGTGCGATCGCTTTTAGGAGTGAAGGGGCGATCGTCAATCAATCCTATGTTCTATACAACTGTGTAAACAAGTTTATGTGACTGGGATTTTGACTACAGAGCAATACCACAACTTGAAAGCCTATTCAAGAGTTGTGCTAAGTTGTAACCATCATACAGCGGTTGAGTTTCAAATGACCCATTCGTCATAGCTCCTTCCTTCCAATAATGCACCGTGGGAAGATGTCCATATGGAGCTTGCATTGAAAAAGTAAGATCGTTATAGGTTTTGGAATTCATATTGAATCTACCAGCACTGTCCTTACTGTCAGGATTGTACCATCCTATCCGTCTCTGGAAGCTCGTTGTTAATTCAGTGTTTTTCTGACGCTCCTGATAGGAGGAGTGGTTTAACCTATTACATAAAAATGATATTGTATCCTCTCCTAGTTCCGACATAATTCGCTTTTGTACACTAAATCCAAAGCGACCATTGCTATATTTAACCCAAAGTCTATCGATAGTACAAAGGTCAGCGCAAGGGAAGTACATGCAATGTAGGAAATCTAAAGATTCCTCACTCGGGTCAGAGTGCGTCCATTCTCCATCCCGGACTTTTTTCTCTGTTGCTACATATCCTACGGCGAGCATCATCTTGCCTGTTTCTTCATCAGCTTCTCTCCATTTGCCTTCGGCTAGTAGGTCACGAAGGCGTGTGTAGTTATAGCGAGTAGGGAGGCTGCTCTCAAGTGATACTTCAAGATTTGAATAATCTACTTGATTAGCGTAATTCTGGCTTGATGCTTTAGTAGCTTGAGTCCTACTTGATACTTTACTAGATTGATTGCTGCTTGATGCCTGTGACATTACGAAGTAGACAACTACAGCCAAAACAATTAAAATCAAAATCCACATTGATAGTTATCCTTAATTAGATAATCAGGGAGATTGTAACTCAATCCCCCTGATAGTTTTTGCTAAAGGTAAAAATTTAGTAAAAGTGCTTTATCCGCCATAATTACCGCTACCATAGCCAGTTTCTTTGGCTATATCGAGCATGGTCGATTGACTAGATTTGATTTGTTTTAGTTCCATTTCTACTCTTTCTCTTTCCGCCTGATCTGCTATTCCAATTTGCTCTTCAAATTGAGCTATTATTGTTGAGTTTGGAATATCAGAAACCTGTTGGGGTGATAAAATGCCTTGAGCCAAAGCCAAAGCAGTTACAATATTCCGAATTGCCTCGACAAGGTTGTATGGTAAACTCACTTTTTTCAACTCCTATGGGTTGGTAATTTGTACAAATGAATGTGAGTCATCTGCTGGTACTTAAACATCGCCAACACGATTAACAGTCAGGTAAAGACTGCAATTCATCGAACAAGGCATCCAAGTATTCACTAGAATCTGCCTGTTCCATTCCCCGTATACCAGGAGCTATTTCCTCGAAAAGATGCTCGTTGTCAATCTTAGTTTGAACGTACCATTGACCATTTTTTGTATAAAAGTGATCGTGGAGAATTTCAGGATTATTGGACTCAAGACCTCGTTTGTCATCAGAGTCTAAGATGTGTTTTTCTCCCCTCATGGTTGCACATTTATAATATCGACCGTTTTGTCGGTGATATTTTGGCCCATCCCAATCACTATATGCCATGACAATTTTTCTAGTTACTACTTTTACTTGAAATGTGTAAACATAATTTATAGTAAAACTTTATCCTCAGCTTTACCAGTGACAAAAAGTGATAAATAGTGATAAAAAGTAGCAACCTCTTAAAAAATGTGCTAAAATCTACCCAGAGTAAGGTGAACACACAGGCAAAATGCCACAATCCCTACCAGCACAACCTCAACTCGGACACTACCTTTAACAGGATTTAACCCATGACAGTCGATGAAGCTCTCACCATTGTCGAAACAGTCCTAGATGACGACGAACAGTTAAACGACGTGCAAGAGCTAATCTTCAAACAGTCCTGGGAAGGCAGGCAGTCTTATGAGGAAATTGCTAAACTTTCTAAATATGACGATGAATATATTAAAGCCGCTGGCTATAAACTCTGGAAACAACTGTCTGAAGCATTTGAAGAAAAAGTAAAAAAAAGCAATATTAAAGCAGTTGTAAAACGATACTTGCGGCGACATCACGTGACAGTGCACCGCCATCAGGGGATAGAAGTCAATTTAACTGGAAAAACTTTAAGTAGATCCAATTTAACAGGAGCAAGACTGTTTACAAATTTAGGTGTAAATTCCTGTCAAATAGATTCACACAACTCAATCTTACCTGATAATAACACGAACTCCCAAGAAGAAATTATACAATCTGAAGAGGAAGATAATCAACAAACTCTCTCTAACCCAGAAGAACGGATTTATCACTGGAATGATTTGTGTTTTTGCTGCGAAGAAGAAGTGAAAATAGCCGAAGCGCTCGATCGCACTTCCGTCCTTTTTTTCCCCAACTCCAAAGCCCGACTCACAACACCCGCAGGCCGACAAAACCAAGAACCCGATTTCCTCATCTTTCACCAAGGCAAATGGGGTATTCTGGAAATATCGCATCCCGATACACAAAAAGATGAAACGCGCGATCGCCAGTTTGCATCCCACGGCATCCGCATCATCCACTATTGCGACGCTAACAGATGTACAGAAGAAGCCGATCGCATTGTACAAGAGTTTTTAGAGATATTGAGTCAGGCCTAGGGCGAGTGGTTTTTTCATAAGGGCGATCGGGCATTCCACCCGATCAACTATATTTTCCAGACGACTCAGCAGCAGCCGCGAGTCTATCCATCACCGCCCTACCAACCACGGCTAGCTCACTTATGGGCATACATTGAATTTTCTTAAGCAACTCGTTGGTATCCAAAGGTTCCTGCACCGGCTTACCTTCCAGATGAGCCATGAGCTCTTCCATCGTAAAGCCTGCTCTTGTCGCAATCTGAGTCAAATTTTTCGTATCTGGAAGTACCTGCCCCTTCTCCCAATACTGAACAGCAGACCCAGAGACTCCCAATAGCCTACCAAAAGCGCTAAAACTCATGGAGCCACGGGCTAGCTTCACAACCTCAACAAGTTTTTTCCTAGCTTCTGCGTCCACAGTATTAGTCACCACTTAATCAACACATAACTCAGTTTACTGCTCAATTGATTTGGACTCCAGCCTTAATCTCCAGAGACCTCAGCCGCCGCCGCGAATCTATCCGCCACAGCTCTGCCAATTAGCGCCACTTGACCCAGAGGCAAAAACTGGATTTTTTTGACAATATCGTTGATTTCTGGAGCTTCTGAAACTGCCTTGCCATCCAACAATCTCAGAAATTCTTCCAGCGTATAACCCGATCTCGCAGCGAGCTTAGCCAAGTTGTCCGTATCGGGAACCGTATCGCCTCTTTCCCAAAGCTGAACAGCAGTAGCGGAAACGCCCAAAAGCTTACCAAACGCTCGCTGACTCATTGTTCCGCGCGCTTTTCTGATAATTTCACTAAGTTTTTCTCTATTTTCGATATTCACGGCTCAAAGGTTACTCAACCGTCTCTACCAGTCTACTTGCCAACTGATACATCAACTGTACCTACCTAGAAGATTCAGCAGCCGCCGCGAGTCTATCCATCACCGCTCGACCAACCACGGCTAACTCACTAATCGGCATACATTGAATTTTCTTAAGCAGGTCGTTGGTATTGACAGGTTCCAGCATTGGCTTGCCTTCCAGATGGGCCATCAACTCTTCCATAGTAAAGCCTGCTCTTGCGGCAATCTGAGTCAAATTTTTCGTATCCGGGAGTACCTGTCCCTTCTCCCAATACTGAACAGCAGACCCAGAGACTCCCAATAGCCTACCAAAAGCGCTAAAACTCATGGAGCCACGGGCTAGCTTCACAACCTCAACAAGTTTTTTCCTAGCTTCTGCGTCCACAGTATTAGTCACCAGATAAACACAACTCCTAGTTTACTTATCTACCAACAAATTTGTCTTTCTTGCTTGACAGCAAAAATTTTACCTGTTAATCTGTAAATAGATTTTTGATTATAATTCTATTTTTATAACTTCAGGGGAAGCAAAAATGACCAAAAGACGCAGCCAAAACACCCACAACTCACGTCGCAACCGTCAAAGCCTCACCGCCTCCGGTTGGCTCAAGCCCCAGTGCTGGCAAATTTCCAAAACGGAAGCCGCCGAAGCCCTGAAAATCCCCGTCAACCGCATAGTCAAAGTTTACCCCAAACAACATCAAGTAATAGTCGTTTACCTGAACGAGAAAGGACAAAAATGCAGTTCCTTTTTCAGCTACAGACTATTTGCCAGATGGGAGAAAGAGACGATCGCAGCGATCGCCAGTTGTCGAAACCAGCAAACCCTAGCGCCCCTAGAAATCATTGTACAATACGACCTCGAACATTTCAAATATCCCGTCCAGAGCGCCGACGCAATTTGGGACACCCTACTCAACCACATCCGCCAAGTCATCAGAGACCAAAGGCAGACCCCAAAATGCGCCTAGCGCCCGATCGCTCCATCAATTAATAGAAGCAGCCAACTCAGCCAAACGATCCTGCTGATCCTGAGAAATACAAGTCTGAATAATCGCCTCAATATCCCCTTCCAAAACACTATTGAGCGAGAAATTCTCCCCCAAACGGTGGTCGGTAGCCCGATTATCCTTATAGTTGTAAGTGCGAATCTTCTCCGATCGCGAACCAGTACCAACCTGAGCCAAACGCCGCGACTTCACCTCATCCTGCTGCTCCCGCAACTTAATGTCATAGAGCTTCGCGCGCAAAATCTGCATCGCCCGCTCCTTATTCTGCAACTGACTGCGCTCCTCAGTACAGAAAATCCGAATACCCGTCGGCTTGTGAAACAAATCCGCAGCAGTTTCCACCTTGTTCACGTTTTGGCCGCCAGCGCCGCCCGATCGAGCCGTACTCATCTCAATATCCTTCGGATCAATGTGAATCTCCACATCATCCACCTCCGGCATCACCGCCACCGTCGCCGTCGAAGTATGAACCCGGCCGCTAGCCTCAGTCATCGGCACCCGCTGCACCCGGTGCACCCCAGCCTCAAACTTCAGCTTGCTATAAACGCTATCGCCCGTGATTTCCAGAATCACCTCTTTAAAACCACCCATGTCCGCCAGTGACTCGCTCACCAACTTCACCTGCCAGCCTTCAGTTTGAGCGTAGCGCGAATACAGCCGCAGCAAATCTCCCGCCCAAATACTAGCCTCATCTCCGCCAGTACCCGCGCGAATTTCCAGCATAATATTCTTGTCATCGTTCGGATCGCGCGGTAGCAGCAACACCTTCAAACGACTTTCCAAATTCTCCAGCTTCGACTCAAGTTCCTCAACTTCCAGCCCAGCCATTTGCTGCATTTCGCGATCGCCAGCAGCTTCCTTGAGCACCTGTCGCGCGCCCACCAAATCTTCCTGAGTCGTTTTCCACAGAGCAAAAGTATCTACCACTTCCTCCAAGGACGATCGAGCTTTTGCCACCCGTTGAAACTCCTGATTATCCCTAGCCACATCCGGGTCAGCCATGCGGCGAGTCAACTCATGAAAAGTTTGCTCTACCGACTTCAATTTATCCAGCAAATAAGATTCAGCCATTGTCAAATGTCCTCCGTCAGTTGTCAATCGATTTTAGATTTTAGATTTTAGATTTTAGACTTTAGATTTGAATAGCAGTTGGAGTAGAATCGCGATCGAACTCAACTGCCGCATTGCAACTCTTCAATCTAAAATCTAAAACCCGAGGGTGGCAAGTTGTCGTCAGCAAAAACTACTTTCAACAAACTGCGGACAATTGACAATCTGGCTACTTCTTCTTTTTGCCTTTAGCAGCATCTGATTTGGTTTCTTCCATTTTCAGAGGCCCAGAGGAAGCATCTGCCTGCGGCATTTCTACATCTGTCATGCCATATTTCCGCATAAAGCGTTCCACACGACCTTCAGTATCAATAATCTTCTGAGTGCCAGTATAAAAAGGATGATTCCCCGACCAAACATCAACTTGAAGCTTTGGTCTAGTCGAACCAACCGTCATCACGTGTTCCCCGTTGCAAAAAACCTGAGATTCGGGATACCACTCAGGGTGAATGCCAGCTTTCGCCATTTTTTTTACTCTCTAATTTTTGACTTTACAACCATTTTAGCTTTGACATCCTCTCCGGGCTAAAGCCACAGAGATTCCTCACCACGCCACAACCTACGAACAGGATGCGGTCGCTGAATGGGGTTGACGCTTCATCAAGCACAGCCTCCAAAGAGGTCTTACACGCTCTCAACGTCCATTTTGAGTCTCGAACTGCCCGCCCGCGACTAATGAAACACCATGCAATTAACTGTTTTTTTGCTTTCAGGCTGCAACGCATTGCCCTTCGGCTTCCCGGTCTTCAGAAGTCCACTCTCTACTTCGGTCTTGCAACGTACTGGAGCCTTCACTGTCCGGTGGGGGTTATGGATTAGTCCCACCCACATCGTATCAGAAAGCCGTGCTAGAAGCACGGGGCTTGAGTCCCATTTATTTGGTCATCGGACTTGCGTACTAACAACACCAGGAATTTTGTTGCCTTATATCTTTCGGAATCAGCAATCAGAAAGAGAATTGAAAAAAAAAGGAAGATAAAATCTGGATAATTTTGCCTTCTTCCTTCTTCCTTTTTCGGTTCCTGAGTGTAGTCGAACGGCTTTCTTCCTTCGATTACCGTTTCGAGTATTGAGGAGCTTTCCGAGCTTTCCGCAAACCGTACTTTTTGCGTTCTTTAGCCCGTGGGTCACGAGTCAAATAGCCTTCAGTCTTCAGAGGCTTCCGGTTGTCCGGGTCTAATTGACAAAGCGCTCTAGCGACACCCAAGCGAATCGAGTCAGCCTGACCTGTCAGCCCGCCGCCTTCGACTTTGACCAAAATATCATACTCATTTTCCAGACCCAAAGTTTCCAGAGGAGCCTTAGCAAGAGCCAAATAAGTAGGGTTGAATTGCAGGTACAAATCCCCCTCTTTACCATTGACAGTCAGTATGCCAGTGCCGGGAACCAAACGTACCCGCGCTACGGAACACTTGCGGCGACCGGTACCCCAGTACACAGCGCGGCCGGATGTATCTGTTGCTTGCATTAGTCATTTCCTCCCGGAATCGTGTGAATAATTAACTCTTCTGGTTGTTGAGCTTGGTGCGGGTGGTTAGGGCCAGCGTACACCTTCAGCTTCGTAAACAGTTGTCTGCCCAGAGAAGTGTGAGGCAGCATTCCTCGGATAGCTTCTTCAACAATTCTTTCGGGCAAACGTGCTTGCAATTTTGCAAAAGTTTCTGTTTTCATACCGCCCGGTCTACCAGAGTGGCGGCGGTAGATTTTCTGGGTACGTTTTTTCCCAGTAACAGCAATTTTGTCAGCATTGATGACAATTACGAAGTCGCCGGTATCCATTGAAGGAGTGTAAGTGGGTTTGTGTTTCCCCCGGAGGTGCGTGGCAACTTCAGTTGCCAGACGGCCCAGCCGCTGATCGGCGGCATCGACCACGTACCACTTGTGCTCTAGGGAGTCTTTAGTAGGGACGTAAGTTTTGTTCATTGGTAATTGTTAGTTGTTAGTTGTTAGTTGGCAGTTGGCAGTTGGCAGTGGTCAGTTGTTAGTTGTTAGGTGGCAATTGTCAGTTGTTATCAATTGTTAGTTGTTATCAATTGTTAGTTGTCAGTTGGCAATTGTCAGTAATTAGTTTTTTATTTTTCGTAGTTACCCACTGACCACTGACCACTGACCACTGACTACTGACCACTGACTACTGACTACTGACTAATGACTAATTTTGGCTGAGTGTCGTACCAAACATCTGGGGGAAAGGGAAATTCTGAATAGCCAACCCGCAGCAGGCATAAACCTTGAGCGGGAGCGGCGTATTTTACCATTTCTCGGCGTTCGTTGACCCAGATATCTGTGAAATTGTCGATCGGTCTTTCCCCCCGACCCACCTGCACCAGCAACCCCACCAGCAGCCGCATCATCCCGTACAGAAACCCGCTCGCCTGAACCTCAATATAGATAAGAGGCCCAGAACGGTGACACTCTGCTGCTTGTACGTCCACCCAAGAATGGGGGCGGGCAGACCCCGCGCGGTGGAAAGCCGCCAAGTGATGCCGCCCGATTAGCGGTGTCAAAGCGGCCTGAATCAAAGATTCGTCCACAGGCGCGTGGTAGCAGTGCCAAGCATAAGGACGCACAAACAAATTAGGAATCGGGTCTGTATAAAGGGTGTAGCGATAGCGCCGCCAACTGGCTGAGAACCGAGCGTGCCAGGTAGGTTCCACCTTTGCCGAAGCTCGAATTAAAATATCTTTTGCCAGTCGAGAGTTGAGAACGCTTGCCCAGCGGTGAGCCGGAATTGGGCCATCAGCATCAAAATGGGCTACTTGAGCAGCGGCGTGAACTCCCGCATCAGTTCTCCCGGCGGCGTACAGCGTTACCGGCCGTTCCAGCACATTCGATATTGTTGTTTCAATTTCTTCTTGTACTGTACGCTGGTTCGGCTGTCGCTGCCAACCGTGAAAGTCAGTGCCGAGGTATTGGATCACCAGAGCAACGCGCTGCATCGATCGGGGATTTTCGATTGGGGATTTTGGATTGTTAGTCATGAATCAAAAATCTCCAACCCAAAATTGCATTAAACCAGTTCAACGATCGCCATTTCGGAATTGTCTCCTTGACGGGGGACAGTTCGCACTACACGGGTATAGCCCCCATTGCGCGAGCCGTACCGTTCTTGGGCAGCCTCAAACAAGGCGTGCACCAACTGTTTGTCATAGATATAGCCCATAGCTTGCCGACGAGCGGCCAAGGAGCCATCTTTGGCCAAAGTAATCATCCTGTCCGCCTCTGAGCGCAGCGCTTTAGCGCGGGCAAGAGTAGTAGTGATTTTACCGTGGCGGATTAATTCGGTAGTCAGCGAACGCAGTAGGGCGCGGCGCTGGTCAGCCGGTTTGCTAAGTTGAGGAACGCGACAGCGGTGGCGCATAGCAGTTAGTAATTGGTAATTGGTAATTGGGCGTAGGGATAGTCCGCGAGTTTTGAGCCGTGAATTCTTGAACCCAAGAACTCACCCACTTAAAATTCCGAACAGCTTTACCCGTTACCCGTTGATTAACTTTTAGCTGATTTTTCCTGAGGCAAAGTTATGCCCAAGCGTTTTTGTAAAGCTTCAATCACTTCCTCTGCGGATTTCTGCCCGAAGTTCTTAATCTCGAGCAAGTCTTCTTGGGTATAATCCAATAAGTCTGCAACTGAATTAATCTGAGCCCGCTTGAGACAGTTGTAAGCCCGGACAGACAACTGTAATTCCTCGATCGGGATTTGGCTCGTAGGATCGGCCTCACCTGGGTACTCTGGTTTCAGAGAATCTTGGGTGATATCTTTGAGAGGAGCAAACAAATCTACCAAGATATGGGCAGACTGACTCAGAGCTTCTTGAGGAGTCACACTGCCATCAGTCCAGATTTCCATCACCAATCGATCTTTCTCGACAGTGCCGCCCAGCCGAGCATCTTCAACACTGTAGTTAACCTTGCGAATCGGCATAAAGATAGCGTCAATTTGGAGAAAATCCAAAGCCGACCCATCATCGCGAGTGCGGTCTACCGCTCGGTATCCGATGCCTTTTTCAATTCTGAATTCCATTTCCAGAACAGAACCCGGAGAGAGAGTCGCAATATACTGCGATTTATCGATCAATTCCACCTCAGAGGGCAAATCGAATCGATCGGCAGTAACTGTGACTGGCCCCTCAATCCGCAACCTGCCGATTTGCGGCTGCTGAGAATGAGTTTTGAGAACAACCTCCTTCATGTTCAGGAGAATTTCCAGAACATCCTCACGTACCCCTTCGATCGTGGCAAACTCGTGATTGACACCCGCGATACGCACTGAAGTTACTGCCGTTCCTTCCAGATTTGACATCAGGACTCGCCGAAGCGCGTTCCCGACAGTTGTTCCTTGACCGCGATCGAGCGGTTCCAGGACAAATTTACCGTACTGACTCCGGTCTTTGTCAGTATTAGACTCTATACATTCAATCTGAAACTGCGCCACAGAGTGACCTCCCTTTTCCACTTTGGATTTTTGATTTTGGATTTTAGATTGCAGAGCATACCCCTGAACGGATTTCGGATTTTGGATGGACGGGGCAACAGTTAGAAGCATTATTTTTTCACTTTAAGCAGTTAGCCATTATCCAAAATCTAAAATCTAAAATCTCAAATCGTTTTAGACTCTACGCCGCTTGGGAGGGCGACAGCCGTTGTGAGGAATTGGGGTAACATCTCTAATCAGGGTAATTTCTAGTCCCGCCCCTTGCAGCGCCCGAATTGCAGTTTCTCGACCTGCTCCGGGCCCGCTCACCATTACTTCTATTTGACGCATTCCCTGGTCATTGGCTCTGCGGGCTGCACTTTCTGCTGCTGTTTGAGCTGCAAAGGGAGTACCTTTTTTAGCTCCTTTAAAACCGCTGGAACCTGCTGATGCCCAGGATATTACTTCGCCGTTAAGGTCGGTAATAGTTACGATCGTATTGTTAAAGGTAGACTGGATGTAGCCTACCCCATTCGGTACGTTACGTTTTTGCTTTTTTGCACCAGATTTCTTGCCTGTCTGTTGTCGTGGCGGCATATTAGTCTCTTTATCGTTTTCATTGAATTAGTCTCCCCAAAGGCGAGGAAACAGTCGGCAGGAACATAAATTTCCTGCAAACTGCTGTTATTTCTTGGACGGTGCTTTTTTCTTGCCCGCCACTGTACGGCGGACGCCTCGACGGGTTCTGGCGTTGGTACGGGTTCGTTGACCCCGCACCGGCAGACCCAAACGGTGACGGCGACCGCGGTAAGTCCCGATATCCATCAGGCGCTTGATGTTCATTGACTCCCAGCGCCGGAGGTCTCCTTCGATTTGGTAGGTGCTTTCTACGTGAGCCCGTAGAATGGTCACGTCGGCCTCTGTTAAATCCTTGACGCGAGTGTCAGGATTGACGCCTGTTGCAGCGATAATTTTTTGGGCCCGCGACAGGCCTATTCCGTAAATGTATGTCAGACCTATTTCGACGCGCTTATCGCGTGGAAGGTCTACCCCGGCAATCCGTGCCACACTTTTTGTCTCCCTAGTTTTCCTGTTTGGCTACAATGTTGAATTAGGCAGCACCTGTGTGCAGATCCCAATCTTCCTGTTTTCTAACCTTGGCGCTGTTTGTGTTTCGGGTTAGTGCATATCACCATCACTCGACCGCGACGGCGGATGACGCGACATTTTTCACAAATTTTTTTGACAGATGCTCGAACTTTCATCTTTCTTCCTGCCTGGAGAACCCCGCTCTACCGGAGAGCAGGCACGCTGGCCCGTAGAGCGGTGGGAGGAGAGGCTGGGCAAGGTGTAGACCTCTCCTCGATTAAATTGTATAAAGTGCGGGTTGTTTTATGAAGGAGCTCGCTTGCACCCACTCCCATTGCTGGGTAAAGTTCGCCTGCACAAAAATGTGGACGAGCGATACTTAAACGGCGTAGCAATGACTTAACCCGGTACGCCGCTGGGTTGTTGACGGCCTTCTCGGCAACACTACAAACGTAGCATTATAGCATAAATTTGAAGCTTTTTACCAAATTCTCTCTAATTAAACTTAGAATTAGTTTTTAGAAAGTTTTATCTAAGCCTATTTTTTCCGAAGGCGATAAGTAATCCTGCCTTTGGTCAAGTCGTAGGGAGTTAATTCAACTTTGACGCGATCGCCAGGCAGAATTTTGATGTAGTTGCGGCGGATCTTACCGGAAATGTGAGCTAGAACGTTAAACCCATTATCTAGGTCAACGCGAAACATCGCATTCGGCAGTGATTCCGTCACTGTCCCTTCCATTTCAATTAAATCTTGCTTAGACAATTTGGTATTTACCTCAACTCTACATTTGATTAACTAGGAGTGTCCCGGCGTTTGCTTCAAAACCTATTTACAAAGCAGGAGTCGAAGGGGCACGGGGCAATAATTCGGGTAACTCGATCGACTGCTTGACTTAATTAACCGATCGCTTCAGCTTTACTGGAGTAAAGTTGTGGCAAGTAGTATCGAGTTCAATCCTGTTTCTAGCAACCCTCACCAAACCCTATAGCACAAAAAGCTCCTAGTTAACACATCTTAGCAAAAGCTTGTAAGTAACAAGCCCTATTGAGAGGGTTCAAGAGTCGCCAGAGAGAGCTTGTTGCAGTTCTGCGGTGACTACTTCCATATCGCGATCGCCATCAACCGCAACCAACTGTTCGCGGGCGCGGTAAAAAGCAATTAAAGGCTCAGTTTGCTCGCGATAAACTTGCAACCGACGGCGGATCGTCTCCTCATTGTCATCCTGGCGCCCCCGCGACAGCAGGCGAGCCACCAAAATGTCGTCAGGTACGTCCAAATTGACAGCTCTGAGAGCGCAGTCCTTACCAGACGTTCCCCCAGCACCGCTAACATCACAGAGTAGTTTGTCAAAAAACGCTGCTTGTGGCACAGTGCGGGGAAATCCGTCTAGAATCCAGCCAGAACTAGCATCTGGTTGATTCATGCGTTCTTGTACGATATCCATCAATAACTGGTCGGGAACCAAATCACCAGCATCCATGTAGGCTTGGGCTTTTAAACCCAAGGGAGTTTTCGCTACCACGCAGGCGCGGAGGATGTCACCCGTAGAAATGTGGGGTATTTTCCAGAGAGCGGCTAAAACCTGAGCCTGAGTTCCCTTTCCTGCCCCTGGAGGCCCCATAAAAATCAGTTGCATTGCGATTACTTCACCATTCCTTCATATCGCTGGGAGATGACGTAAGTTTGAATTTGCTTAGCCGTTTCGATCGCCACACCCACTAGAATTAGTAGGGAAGTTGCACCAAACCCTCTAAAAGTTTGGACGCCGATCGCACTTTCTACAGCCGTTGGTACAATGGCCACCAGACCGAGAAAAATCGCTCCCAAGAAAGTCAAACGGTTCAAAACCTTCTCCACATAATCGCTGGTTTTTTGACCAGGACGAATTCCAGGGATGCTGGCGCCCATTTTCTTCAAGTTCTGAGACATATCTACGGGGTTGACAATCAACGAAGCGTAAAAATAGCTGAAGAACAGAATCAAAGTCAGATAAAACAGCGCGTAAGCCCAAGGCGCCGGGCCGTTCGGACTCAACACATTAGCAACTTGAACCAAAAACGGCTGATTGAGAGACTGAGCGAGGAAAGAAGGCACAATCAACACCGAAGATGCAAAAATAATCGGCATCACTCCGCCTTGATTTAAGCGCAGGGGTAGATAACTGCGACTCTCCCGATAAACCTTGCGACCGACTTGGCGACGGGCAGAAATAATCGGAATGCGACGAGTACCTTCCTGAACAAAAACAATCCCGACAATCGTCACCAAAAAGACCAGCAGCAGAACCACTACACGGCCGACAACTTGCGTGTCGCCACTTTGAGCCAACTCAAACGTTTGTCCCAAAGAACGCGGTAAAACCGACACAATGTTGATAAAAATCAACAGCGAGGCTCCGTTCCCAATACCTCGTTCCGTCACCACTTCCGATATCCACATCACAAACATCGAGCCGGCTGTTAGAGCCAAAGCTGTTTGTGGGATGAAAAAAGGTCCCGGAGATTGAGCAAAAGGACTGACCCAAATCGCAATGCCAACGCTTTGCAGAATAGCCCAGCCCAAAGAAACGTAGCGAGTAATTTGAGAAATCTTGCGTCGCCCTGCTTCTCCATCATTTTTCTGCATATCTTCTAAACTGGGCAGAGCCGCAGTTAGAAGTTGCACGATAATTGAAGCATTAATGTAGGGCAAAATCCCCAGCGCGAAAATCCCCAAAGCTGATAGCCCGCCTCCTGAAAACAAGTCCAAAAAGCCAATTAAAGGGCTGTTTTGGACGTTTTGGGCAAAGGCGGCGCGATCGATGCCGGGGACTGGCAAGTGGACACCCAGGCGCACTAAAATCAATAAGCCAATGGTGACGAGGATGCGGCCCCGCAGACCAGCTGCTTGAGCCATCTGCATGAATGTCTCTTGTGCAGTTGGCGCTTTTTCTCTACTAACGTCCATAGTTACGATTTTGGATTTTAGATTTGGGATTTTCGACTAAATGATTTTCTGATAGCCAGCTTGAGGATTTGAGATTTGGACATCTTCTCAAACCTCAAATCTTCATGCAATTAATTCGCAACTTCCGCCGGCGGCTTCAATTTTGGTGCGAGCACCTGCGGTAAAAGCCTTGGCGCGCACTTGCAAGGCCACATTCAATTCGCCATCTCCTAATATTTTCAGCGGCCCATCGTCTGTCGTGACAATTTTTGCTTGAATCAAAGAGGTGAGAGTAACTTCTGTGTTTGCTGGCAAGGATGCTAATTTACTTACATTAATGATAGTGTACTCTTTGCGGTTCACTAAAGGGAAGCTTTTCAGCTTGGGCAGGCGACGATAAAGAGGATTTTGACCACCTTCAAAACCGGGTCTAGTGCCACTACCGGCTCTAGCTTTTTGACCGCGCATCCCTTTACCGGAGCTCGCGCCTTGACCGGCAGAAATACCTCTGCCTAAGCGTCGGGGGCGCTTTTGGGAGCCTGCTTTGGGTCGGGCGTCTTGCAATCTCATAGTTTTAGTAATTGGTAATTGGTAATTGGTATTTAGAGAGCGGGTGCGCAGTAGTTTTGAGTGCGTGAGTTTTGAGTTGCGGATTTTTGATTCTCAACGCCAGCACTTAACACTCAAAACTTACGGTTTCCCATGCTCTATGCCCTAACCGTAGAGGTTTTCTACTGGAATTCCGCGTTCTTGAGCAACTTCGGACAAGGTGCGGAGGGTTGAGAGAGCGTTGACTGCTGCTCTGGCGTTGTTTAAGGGATTTCCGGAACCTAGCTGTTTGGCTAAGATGTTGCGGACTCCTGCTAGTTCGAGAACAGTTCGCACTGCTCCCCCTGCAATTACGCCGGTTCCGGGTGCTGCCGGACGCATCATTACTTTGGCTCCGCCACCTGCACCGTTGATCGGGTGAGGGATGGAGTTAGCTTTGGTGAGGGGGACTTCAATTAGGTGCTTTTTGCCGTCAGCAACGCCTTTTTTAACGGCACCGATTACGTCGCTAGCTTTGCCGACTCCCACTCCAACTTGACCGCGTTCGTTGCCGATGATGACTATGGCGCGGAAGCTGAGTTTTTTACCACCTTTGACTACTTTGGTAACGCGACGAATCTGAACAACTCGTTCTTGCCATTCGGATTCTTTTTCGCGCCCTTTGTTGTTACTGCTGCTTTTTTTCTTGTTGCGCTGTTCTTTTTGTTCTGCCATAGTTTTGTGTTGTGGGAATTGAAGATTGCTAACTGGTTGTTGGCAAGTAGAAATTAACAATTAGGAATTCAGAATTTTGTTCTCGATTGTTTCTTCTTTCTTTATCTAAAAAAATAAGAATTTGATTCGAGATTCGAGATTCCTGATTCCTGCTATCCGTTACATCCGTTACACAATCCGTTGCCGAACTTCCTGCTTCCTAAAATTCTAACCCGGCTTCGCGAGCTGCATCTGCGAGGGCTTTGACGCGACCGTGATAGAGGTTGCCTCCGCGATCGAAGACGACTTTAGCTATGCCAGCGCTGGAACAGCGTTTGGCAATCAACTGACCGACTTGGACGCTCGCGGAGCAGTTGCTGCCAGAACTGAGATCTGACTTCAGTTCTGGGTCGAGGGTTGACGCAGCAGCCAAAGTGTGCTGTGCCGTGTCGTCGATTACTTGAGCGTAGATGTGATTGGACGATCGAAATACCGCTAATCTGGGACGTTCGGCGGTGCCGAATACCTTGCGCCGCACGCGGCGGTGTCTGCGGTGGACTGATTCTTTGCGAGTAAGCTTCATGTTTACTTCTTACCTGTTTTGCCTGTTTTACCAGCTTTGCGACGGACGACTTCGCCGCTGTAGCGAATGCCTTTGCCCTTGTAAACTTCGGGCGGACGCACCGCGCGGATGCGGGCTGCTGTGTTGCCTACGAGTTCTTTGTCAATGCCGGAGACAATGACGTTGGTGTTGCCTTCAACTGCCACTGTGATGCCTTCTGGAGGGGGCATTTCAACTGGCTTACTGTAACCGACGTTTAAAATCAGGTTCCGTCCTTGAACCTGTGCCCGATAACCTGTGCCGATAATTTCTAGGCGACGCTGAAAACCTGCGGAGACACCTTCGACCATGTTGGCGACTAGGGTGCGGCAGAGGCCGTGCAGTTGTCTGGCGACGCGAGATTCGTCTCGGCGGGTAACGAGTAAAGTCTCACCTTCGAGTCCCATGACGATTTCGGCTGGGATTACTCGGGAAAGTTCACCTTTAGGGCCTTTGACGGCTACTTTTTGACCGTCTAGGGTGATGGTGACTTTGGTGGGGATGCTAATCGGACGCTTGCCAATTCGCGACATATTTTTTTGTCCTTTGTTTTTAGTTATTAGTCCTTGATTATTAGCCTTTAGTTATTAGTCCTTAGTGATTGATTCTTGAGTCTGTTTCCAATGACCAGTGACTAATGACTAATGACTAATGACTACCAAACATAACAAAGCACTTCACCGCCCAAACCTTGGCGTCGGGCTTCTCTATCGGTCATAATGCCGCTGGAGGTGGAGATAATGGCAATGCCAATTCCTCCTAATACTCTGGGCAGTTCTTTGCGGTTCGAGTAAACGCGAAGTCCTGGTTTGCTGACTCGCTTAAGTGCCGTGATAATGGGCTTGCGAGTTTTACCTTTGTACTTTAAAGAAAGCACTATAGTTCGCTTAATCCCTTCTGGTTCTGCTTCTTCAAATTCGCTGATAAAGCCTTCATTTTTGAGAACTTGGGCGATGCTACGGGTCATTTTTGTAGCTGGAATCTGTGTTGTTTGGTGGCGCGCCATGCAAGAATTGCGAATGCGCGTCAACATATCTGCTATGGTATCGTTAGCTGCCATCTTTTGCTTCTTACTCTAGTGCTTAGTTGTCCCGGAACGGCATTCCCATTTCTTTAAGCAAGGCACGTCCTTCTTCGTCGGTATTTGCTGTGGTGATAATTGAAATGTCCATGCCTCGAATTTGATCGATGCGGTCATATTCTATTTCTGGAAAGATTAGCTGTTCTCTCAGACCCAAGCTGTAGTTGCCGCGCCCGTCAAAGCTTTTGGGACTGATGCCGCGGAAGTCGCGGATGCGGGGGAGTGCGAGGTTGATCAGCCGATCGAGAAAATCGTACATCCGATCGCCACGCAGCGTTACCATCACGCCGACTGGTACTCCTTTGCGGATTTTGAAGCCTGCGATCGCCTTTTTCGCCCGCGTCACCACGGGTTTTTGCCCGGTGATGATGGCAATTTCGCTGAGCGACGAATCGAGTGCCTTAGCATTTTGAGATGCTTCTCCCAAACCGCGGTTCACGGTAACTTTGACGAGTTTGGGAACCTGATGGATATTAGTATATTGAAACTGATCCATCAGTTTCGGAACGATTTTTCCTTGATAAAGAACTTTGAGTTTGTCCGGCATAGTTTTTGTGTTTCGTTAACTGTCCCTGGGCTTGGTCAGGGAATTGTTCTTTGTCAGTTGTCAGTTGTTAGTTGCCAGTTGTTAGTTGCCAATTAATGACTAAGGACTAATGACTAATTATCCAGAATTTCTCCGGTTTTTTTGAGTTGTCGCAGTTTACGGCCATCCTCACTAAATGTATAGCAGACGCGGCTGGCGATTTTCTCTTTTTCGGAATAGTGCATCACATTTGAGCTGTGAATGGGAGCCTCAAATGTGACGATTTTTCCCGATTCCCCTTCTTGTTGGGGCTTGACGTGCTTGGTTCTGATATTTACGCCTTTAACAATTACTTTGCTGACTTTAGGATATGTCTTTAAGATTTCTCCGACTTTTCCTTTCTCTTTGCCAGTAATTATTTGCACGGTGTCGCCTGCTTTGACGTGCATTCTGTAGCGCTGCGGCTCGCTAGTTGGTTTACCCTTTTTTCCGTACATTTTAAAGTACCTCTGGGGCTAAGGAAACGATTTTAGTAAAGTTTTTGTCGCGGAGTTCGCGGGCGACTGGCCCGAAAACGCGAGTGCCTTTGGGGTTGCCTTCGGGATTGATAATCACGGCGGCGTTGTCGTCAAAACGAATGCTCATGCCGCTGTCGCGACGTAAAGCTTTGCGGGTTCTGACAATGACGGCTCTGACGACATCGGATTTTTTGACTGCCATATTGGGGATGGCGTCTTTGACGACGGCAATGATGACATCGCCGACTCCGCCGTAGCGGCGGTTGCCGCCTCCCAATACGCGGATGCACATGAGCTTACGAGCTCCGCTATTGTCGGCGACATTGAGGTATGTCTGGGGTTGAATCATGGTGATTGGGGAAAAGGTAATTTGATGCTTACTAACTGCTAACTGCTAATTGCTAATGGATGGTCGATCGCTGGAGAAAGCCGATCGCACTACGCGAGCAATTAGAAATTAACTGTTAGCCATTTTTTGCACCGAAAATCTCAGCAACCATCCAGCGTTTGGTTTTGCTCAAGGGGCGAGTTTCGGTGATGCGGACGCGATCGCCCGATTTGCACTTATTCTCTTCGTCGTGAGCTTTGTAGCGCTTGGTGCGGACTACAATTTTGCCGTATTTGGTGTGGGAAGAGCGGTTTTCGATTGCTACCACGACGGTTTTATCCATCTTGTCGCTGACTACTACGCCAACTCGTTCTTTAACTGCCATAGCTACCTATCTTTGTTGTGCGATTGAGTTTTTTTGAGCTGCTCACTCTGGGCTGACTTCGGTTGGAGCTGCTTCTGCGGCTGCTTGAGATGCGGCTAATTTTTCAGCAGTAGCTTGTGCATCAGCAGCGACTTGGCGCTCGCGTTCAACTGTCATCAATTGAGCGACGCGGTGTTTGGCGTGCTTGAACAGGTGAGGCTTTTCCATGCGGCCAGTAGCTTGCTGAAGCCGCAATTCCATTAGTTGGCGCTTGACGGCTAAAATTTGCTCTGCTAGTGCTGCATCGCTTAATTCTCTAGCTTCTTTAATCTTGGGCAAAGACATAATTGTGTGCTTTCTCGTTAGCGGTCTAGTGACGACAGAATTGTCTAAATCCTGAAGGTCGAAGGACAGAAAAGTGATGAATGGCAGATTTTAAATTGCTGTAGCCCTTTAAAATTTTAACCAATGCCGACCTAATTCTACCTTCGATTATCACGATGACGGGTCTTCCGCGCGGGTGATGAACTTGGTTTTAATCGGTAATTTGAAAGATGCTAAACGCATTGCTTCGCGGGCAATTTCTTCGGTTACACCACCAATTTCAAACATAATCCGGCCGGGTTTGACCACGGCTACCCAAAACTCAGGTGCGCCTTTACCGGAACCCATCCGGGTTTCTGCTGCGCGCTGGGTGACTGGTTTGTCGGGAAAAATGCGAATCCAGATTTTGCCGCCCCGGCGAATATAGCGGGTCATGGCGCGCCGTCCGGCTTCTATTTGGCGGGAAGTGATCCAGGCGGGTTCGATCGCTTGGAGTGCGAAGTCGCCAAAGCTAACTGAGTTGCCGCGGGTGGCAATACCGCTCATTCGCCCGCGCTGTTGTTTGCGGAATTTTGTTCTTTTAGGGCTTAACATGGCTAGGGAATTCAGTAATTGGTAATCGGTATAGCAGACAGCACGAACTTACTCGCCCTTCGCTGTCAACTGTCAACTGTCAACTGTCAATTGACTGTTAGCCTTCGTTCGATCGATCTTCAAAGTTCTGACGGCGGCGCTTTTGTTTAGTCCGGGGCACTGCTGCATTCGGTGCGGATTCTTGTTCCTGTCCGGGAATAATTTCGCCTTTGAATACCCAAACTTTAATACCCAGAATACCGTAGATGGTTTGAGCGGTGCAGTAGGAGTAGTCGATGTCGGCCCGCAGCGTGTGCAAGGGGACTCGGCCTTCGCGCGTCCATTCGGTACGGGCGATTTCTGCGCCGTTGAGGCGTCCGCTGACTTGAATTTTGATGCCTTGGACGCCGACTTTTTGAGCGCGGGTGATTGCTTGGCGGACTACTCGGCGGAAGGATACGCGCCGTTCTAGTTGCTGGGCGATGTATTCTGCGATCAGCGTGGCATCTGCATCTACTCGTTGAACTTCGACGACGTTGATGCGAATTTGGCGATTGCTGCCAAGTTGTTGTTGCAAACCGACGCGCAAGGTTTCGATACCTGCTCCGCCGCGGCCTACGACAACGCCCGGTCTGGCGGTGAATACTTCTAGGTCGATTTGATCGGCTTTGCGTTCAATTCTGACCGAAGAAATGCCAGCATTGCTGAGGGTTTTGCGGACGTACTTGCGAATTTTGAAGTCTTCTTGCAAGAGTTCTGGATAGTTTTTCGGGTCAGCAAACCAGCGAGAGCGGTGCTCTTGGGTAATGCCGAGGCGAAAACCAATTGGATGTATTTTTTGGCCCATAATATTTGATGAGTTAATTGGTAATTGGTAATTGGTAACAGGGAAGGAAGAAGGAAGAAGGAAGAAGGAAGAAGAAAGAAGTAAAAAACAACTGTCTGCCACTCCGTGATTTCCGTGCCTTGAAGAAAAGTAATTGGTGATTACCTATTTTTTCTACTTTAAGCTGTTTATTACCTATTACGTTTTCCCTGGTTTAGTCTTCTGCGATCGGAGCAACTATTACCGTAATGTGGCAAGTTGGCTTGCGGATTTGGTAGGCGCGACCTTGAGCGCGTGGTCTAAAGCGTTTGAGGACTGGGCCTTGGTCTGCGTAAGCTTGAGAGACTACGAGCTTGCTTTTGTCGAGTCCTGCGTTGTGTTCGGCGTTGGCTACTGCCGATCGCAAAACTTTGACAATTGGTTCGCAGGCGCGGTAGGGCATGAATTCGAGTAAAATCAGCGCTTCTTGGTAGCTTTTGCCGCGAATTTGGTCGAGGACTCGGCGCACTTTGAAGGGCGATGTTCGGATGTAACGGGCGATCGCCTTAATTTCGGATGTGGTATCTATAGCCATTTCGATTTGGGTAATTGGTAAATGGTAATTGGGGAAAAGGTAATTGGTAATTGGGGAAAAGTTTTTCCGCTTACCTATTACCTGTCACCTAATTAGGCTATCTTTTGGCCTTTTTATCACCACTTTTCGCGTGACCTCTAAAGGTGCGAGTGGGGGAGAATTCTCCGAGTTTGTGACCGACCATTTGGTCTGTCAGGTAGACTGGGACGTGCTGTTTGCCGTTGTGAACTGCGATCGTGTGACCTACCATTTGGGGCAGGATTGTGGAAGATCGCGACCAAGTTTTAATTACTTGTTTTTGGCCTGCGGCATTGAGCTTTTCGATCTTTGTCATCAGATGATCTGCGACAAACGGGCCTTTTTTTAACGATCGAGACATGATTTTGGTAATTAGTAATTAGTAGTTGGAATTGAATTGGGAAGAAAGTTGCAGGAATAAAAGAGCACGGAAAACTTTTTCGTTGTTCCTTCTTCCTTCTTCCTTCTTCCTTCTTCCTTCTTCCTTCTTCCTTAACTTTGTCTGCCGCCCTTGCCACGCTTGGAAGATTTGCGGCGGCGCCGAACGATTAAAGAGTCGCTGCGCTTGTTCTTGCTTCGAGTCTTGGCACCCAATGCTGGTTTTCCCCAAGGACTGACTGGCCCTGGACGCCCGATGGGCGCTCTGCCCTCGCCACCACCGTGCGGGTGATCTACCGGGTTCATGGCACTACCACGAACTGTTGGTCTGCGGCCTTTCCAGCGGGTGCGACCGGCTTTACCGAGGCTGACGTTTCTCGCGTCTGTGTTGCCAACTTGACCGATCGTAGCGTAGCAGTCGGCGCGGACTTTGCGTTGTTCACCGGATGGCAGTTTGAGGGTGACGTAGGTACCTTCTTTTGCCATTAGCTGAGCGCTGGAGCCTGCGGAACGGACGATTTGTCCGCCTTTACCTGGTACTAGCTCGACGTTGTGGATGCTGGTACCGAGGGGAATGTTTTTCAGGGGTAGGGCGTTGCCGATTTCGATCGGCGCGTCTGGGCCTGAGACAATTACTGTACCGACGTTTAAGTTGAGCGGGTGCAGAATGTACCGTTTTTCGCCGTCTTTATAGAACAGGAGGGCGATGCGGGCGTTGCGGTTGGGGTCATACTCGATCGCCTTGACAGTAGCAGGAATGCTGTGTTTGTCGCGGCGGAAGTCGATCGTTCTATAAAGCCGTTTGTGACCGCCTCCCCGGTGGCGACAGGTAATGACGCCTCGGTTGTTGCGGCCTTGTTTGGTGTGCTTGTTGCTGGTTAGAGACTTTTCTGGTTCTGATCTCGTAATTTCAGCAAAGTCCGAGACGGTCTTTTCTCGGGTACTAGAGGTATAAGGTCGGTAAGAACGAATGCCCATAATCGATTTTAGATTTTAGATTTTAGACTTGGGATTTTGGACTTTGCGGTTTTAGATTTTAGATTTGGGATTAATCAGTTAACTTGCCAGTTTCCTAGATGGGGAATTTGCACTAGCTAACTGCAATTCTTTAATCTAAAATCTAAAATCCAAAATTGGCTAAACTTCTGGGAATAGGAGTTTGCGGATCGAGTCTCCGTCTAGCAAAGTGACGGTTGCTCGCTTGTAACAAGGTTTAAAACCGACGAATTTACCAACTCGACGCTTTTTGCGCGGCGGGTTTTGGGTGTTGACAGCGGTGACTTTAACCTTAAATAGCTCTTCGATTGCAGCTTTGATTTGAGGTTTGGTCGCTTTCGGGGCTACGTCGAATGTGAATTGATTTAATTCCATCATTCGGGTAGCTTTCTCGGTGAGAATCGGACGCTGGATCAAATCTGCGTAGTCGCGGGGGTCGATTTTACTCACCGTAAATCTCCTGAATTTTAGCTATGGCTGTAGATGTAACGATAATTTTGTCAGCCGCAAGAACGTCGTAAACATTCAGGGAAGTTGCCAAGATGACGTTGACTAATTCGATGTTGCGTCCTGACAAGTAAACGTTGAGTTGCGGTTCTGGCAAGATTAACAGAACTTTTTTATTGGAGTCGATACCCCAACGGGCGATCGCACTCAGCAGTTCTTTGCTTTTCGGTCTCGGAAATTGCTCTGCAAATTCTTCAACCACAATCATGTCTTCGGTACGACTGAAGAATGCTGTCCGCAAAGCGAGACGGCGTTCCTTCTTGTTCATTTTGACTTCAAAGTCTCTCGGTTTTGGCCCGAAGATGACACCGCCGCCACGCCACAGTGGAGAACGGATCGAACCTGCTCTGGCTCGGCCGGTACCTTTTTGACGCCAGGGTTTGCGGCCACCGCCTCTGACTTCCGCTCTCGTTTTGGTGCAAGCATTGCCTTGACGGGCGTTATTCATTTGCCGCGTCAATGCTCTGTGAACAACGTGAGACGCATTTTCTTCTTTGGCTACGCGAAGCTCTAAAGTTGTTTCTCCAACTTCTTCGCCTTGCCAATTTCGCACTACACAGTTAACCATATCTTTTGTCCTTTGTCGCTTTGTGTTTGTTGTCTGTTTTTGAGTTTTCTGTTGTCTGTTTTTAGTTTTCTGTTGTCTGTTATTAGCTCTTAGTTTTCAGCTTTTAGTTCTTAGTTATTGCTGACTGCTAACCGCCAACTAATGACTAATGACTGCTGACTACTGACTACTGACTACTGACTACTGACTACTGGCTACTGACTAACGTCCTACTTTTTTCTCAGGCACAACATTGACTAAAGCGCCAGCTTTTCCGGGAACTGCTCCCTTAATTAGCAACAGATTCTGCTCTGTATCCACCCGGACAATTGTGAGTTTGCGGACGGTGACTTGAACGTTGCCCATACGTCCCGCCATTCTTTTACCGGGATAAACACGACCGGGAGTTGTTCCAGGCCCGATCGATCCAGGTTCGCGGTGATTTTTAGAACCGTGAGACATGGGGCCTCGTTTAAAGTTGTGGCGCTTTTGAAAGCCTGCAAAACCTTTACCGATGCTTGTACCGATGACATCTACTATCTGTCCCGGTGTAAAGGCATCAGCGTTTAGCTGTTGGCCTAATTCAAAGGAACTGGTGTCTTCCAAGCGGTATTCCTGCAAGTGGCGCAATGGATTCGCCCCCGACTTGGCAAGATGTCCCAATTCTGGCTTGTTGAGAGCCTTTGGTTTGACTTCACTGTATCCAATCTGAATGGCACCGTAGCCATCAGTTTGTTTTGTTTTGATTTGAGTTACTGTACAAGGCCCTGCTTGTATGACGGTGACGGGGATTGCTCTCCCTTCAGCGTCAAACACTTGAGTCATGCCTAGTTTAGTGCCAAGAATGCCTACAGACACGGATTTTTCTTCCTTTTGTTTACGCAAGAGGTTTCGGATTACGAAGTTTACGTCAATCCGCTTGCTCTTGTGCAGAAACATCTATTTCAGTGTTTCCGCAATTAACTGTTATCAACCAACAGCTTTCCTCGGTGTTTAAAATTTGAATTTTAAATTTGGGAGCTTGTGGAAGTCTTGCAAGGGTTGACATTCGAGGCTTTTTGCCTGTTTTATCTCCGACTTTTATTTCGGTCTTGCTTATTTGGGCTAGGACTTGAATAGTAATCTACTCAGTATCCTTGACAGCGCCAACTAATAACACTACATGAAGTGTTTGCAGTTTGTCAAGGCCTATCTTGATAACTTTTCGCCTCAGCTTTAGCATTTATAATACTTTAAGCTCGCTCTCCTGCGATCGACCAAATGTAAAACCACAGGCAAGACAAATTTATGGGACTGATTACCACTGGTGCGGATATGATTCGGGATTTGGAAAAGTCGGGGTCGCTGGCCCTGTACGTTCCTTTAGAGGGAGGATTTGAGGGGCGCTACCTGCGCAGGCTGAGGGCAAAAGGCTACGGTGCGTACACGATTACGGCGCGGGGCTTGGGCGATTTGGCGATGTATTTGACGGGGATTCATGGGGTGCGGCCGCCGCATTTGGGCAAGAAAACTACTGGCAACGAAGGGGCTGTGGGTTATACCTACTACGTGCCGCCGATGTTGCAAACTCAATTAGATAATTTGCCACCGAAAGCAAAAGGACTGGTACTCTGGATTATTGAAGGGCAGATTTTGTCTAGTCAGGAAGTTGAGTATTTGACTGTTTTGCCGACGCTAGAACCGCGAGTTAAAATAGCAGTAGAGATGGGGGGCGATCGCACTTTTACCTGGAAGCCGCTTAAAGATGCTTTAGTTGCAGCTTAAATTCCAGTATTGGCGATCGCACATCAACTAAAAAACGCAGCGAGCAAATCAAGCTCAACAGCTTAGGCTCGCTGGTTTTGCTCTTTTTGGGAAAAACTTCTTAATTAACAGGAAAAATAATATGCTTCAGAACCGCGATTATACAATAATCATTGACAAAAGCGGCAGTATGTACACGAAAGACCAAATGGGCGGGAAAAGTCGCTGGGCGCTGATGCAAGAATCGACGATCGCACTGGCGAATAAATGCGAAGAACTTGACCCTGATGGCATAACAGTTTATTTGTTTTCCGGTCGTTTCAAACGCTACGACAACGTAACAGCAGCTAAAGTCGTGCAAATATTCCTAGAAAACGAACCTTCCGGGACTACAAATTTGGCGGCGGTTCTCCAAGACGCTCTGAACAGTTATTTTCAGCGCAAAGCATCCGGTAAGACCAAGCAAAATGGGGAAACAATATTAGTGGTGACGGACGGGGAACCGGACGATCGCAAAGAAGTAATGAAAACGATTATAGAAGCATCGCGGAAGCTCGATCGAGATGAAGAGCTGGCGATTTCCTTCATTCAAGTAGGGAATGCCCCAGAAGCTACTAAGTTTCTCAAGATATTGGATGACGAACTGCAAAGCGCCGGGGCTAAATTCGATATCGTTGATACTGTGACGATGGATGATATTGAAGGAATGACCCTGACGGAAGTATTGCTGAATGCAATAACTGATTGAGAAAGCGGTTTATTCAGTTGACAGTTGATAGTTGACAGTTGACAGTTGACAGTTGACAGCTTGAGGGCGACCTCTACCTAGAAGGAAGAGGATTGGAGTGATGTAATAGTCTGCTTTTAATTTCTCCCTACAAGGGTTCCGGCTTTAAACCAATTCTTTCTGGTCAACTTCGCGCGATTGTATTTGTGTTAGTTGGCGCAACAGCATTTTTTAGGGGGTTTTAAGTCATGGAATCGATCGATCGCCTGTTAGCTGAACTTAAGGCAGAATATCAAGCATCTCAAAAAAAAGCTGAGTTGAAAAATCAGCCACCAGTGCCAGCCCAAGCGCCTTTGCCACCAGCAACAGTGCGGTCAAATCCAACAGTTAAAACATCAGATCTAAATTTGTATGCTGGTACTTTAGACAAGGATTTAGCCCAAATTAAGGCTGAGTACGAAGCACAAAATAAATCTCAGGAAGTGGCTGCACTGGAACCGCTTAAGCCTGAGCACGAAGCACAAAACAAAGCTCAGGAAGTGACTGCACTGGAACCGCGGCCAGCCGCAAAGGTTACGCAGCCGGAGTTGGAAGTACAAACGCACAGACAAAAAGTTAGGCAAGCTCAAGTTTGGCTGAAAAATTTGGATAAGAATTCCGATGAGAGATATTGGTTCGATCAGTTTGCTTTTAAGTATTCTTCCAGGATAGATGCGGCGATCGACTATTTGCAAGTTGTGAATGAGTTTGATTGAGATGCAGACGGCGGTTGAAACCGCTTCTTATCAAACGATGTCCGCCTCCGCTGACTGAAGAAAATAACGTCATTTTAACCGTTGAGTAGACCTCTTGCAAAAGTCGCAAACTATCTGCGTTAAATCTGCGGTTGACTTATCAATCAAAGATTTATACAATCTTGTCTAATCTTCAACCCGCGGAGGCGGGTTTTGTTTGTATAGACGCGGTTTCAACCGCCCGTTCTTCTTTTAGCACTGATGTAGGATTCAGTAGAAATAGAGCCCCCTTTTTTGCTGTATCTTCAGATAGCTTAATTTGTGTAAACTCAACAATACCTTCAGCGATAAAAGAATCTCTCAATTCAGCTTTTTCTCCGCTGTTAAAACCTGTTTCATAAAACACTTCCCGAATCCCAGCAGAAATGACTAATTTCAAACAATAAATGCAGGGTTCTAAGGTGACGTAAATGCTAGCACCAGCGGTAGATATGCCATGTTTTGCAGCAGCGGCGATCGCATTTGCTTCAGCGTGAACCGCCCGCGACGGCAAAGTTTTACTAGCATCGCAACTGCTCAAACCGGGATAGCAGAAGCCTTGAGCCGTACAGTGTAAGGATCCTGACGGCGAACCGTTGTAACCCGTAGCTAGCACTTGCCTGTTTTTCGTGATTACCGCGCCGACGGGAAAAGCCAAACAAGTCGATCGAGTTGCGGCCAATTTTGCCAACATCAAGAAGTATTCGTCCCAATTTGGTCTGTGAGGGGGTTCGTAGTTGTCTGGTGTTGTATTGTGCATTTAAAATCTAGAATTAGAACTGTATTGAGACGAGGGATTTACTGCGAGATTCCAGTTGAGCCAAATCCATTATCCGCCCTAGAGCTGGAACTTAAAAATTTAACTTCTTCAATCTCAACGCGAATTACGGGCGCGATGACCATTTGAGCAATTTTCATGCCTCTTGTCACTTTAAAAGAAATTTGACCGTGATTGATTAAGATCACTCCGATTTCGCCTCGATAGCCCTCATCTATTGTACCTGGTGCATTGAGCACAGTGATTTTGTGATTGAGAGCTAAACCACTTCGGGGACGAATTTGAGCCTCAGTTTTTTCAGGTAATTCTATGGATATACCTGTATGAATTAACTTACTTTCTCCGGGATTAATTTCTAATTCATCTATAGAAAATAAGTCTAGTCCAGCATCAGATTCATGGGCGTATTGGGGAATTATCGCTAATTCATGGAGTTGCAGAATTTTTAATTTCATTTTGTTTGCTGTTTGCTTGATTTTAGTCAACCTGAAATTCTCTTGTTTGAGATACCCGACTTTTTCCACACAAAGCTCAAGAAACCGGGTTTTTTACAGATATTGAGGGTTTTTAGCTAATATTTGCTTATAAAATCCGGTTTCTGGCCTACGCAATTAGCCAGAAAAGGCAATCATCTTACGGGGCTAGCCTTGCTTTTCCCAGACGAGTAGCTGTGTACCACTTAGCAATGCCCGGAGCCCAACTTTCAAAATGAGGCCACATCATTTCGCAGAGTTTTTGAATTTCAAGTTGAGCATTTTTCTTATTTCTCAAATCGGAAAAATGCAGAAAAGACCTTAAATTGAAACTGACTACAAAATGCTGACGATAATCAAAGGGTAATTTACCTCTGGCGTGTTCCTCGGACATCCCACCATCGAAGTCAATTTTGTAACGTTTAGCAGCTTCTAGACACCACTCTAAATCTTTTGCTCTTTGTTCAGGAGAATAGTAATATTTTTTGCCTTCCCGGTCAGTATAATAATCTACTGGACGCAGGTAAAAAATATCTTCGATATCTTTTTTGCCGACAGCGGCATCAAGAAATTGATTACCTGTGTACCGCAGAGATTGAACATCAAATGATACTCCGACACGATGAGTTCTCGCCTGCTGCATGACGCTGTGAGGAAAATAGCCGCAATTAAAAATAATTTGGGGATGTTCTAAGGGGCCGTAATGCCCCCGATCGCCCGCCAGGAGCCTTTTAACAATTACTTCGCCACATTCTGCCTCTGAGGGCCACGAATCCCGTTCGTCAAATACAAAGTTCTCAGTATAGTCTTGATGGAGTGCAGCATAAACTACTTGCTGAGGATTTGGTGTTTGAGAAATAACTTCTACTCTGAATCTGTCCATGAGATTTTTATTTTTGATGCCAACTGTAGGTGGTTTGACATTACAACATCCTAGATTGTTTCACAAAAGAGCATTTATGGCAAGTTATTTTTACGCTAATAATTCGCCAACTGGGATGCTAAAACCTGCAAGTACAGCTTGGGTGTTTAGAACTTCATCCATATTAAATAAACGCCAGCCTTGACTGCATTCACAAATGCGATCGCACATTCTCATAAAACCCAGTCACTGAGAAATTCTAATTGTCCCTGCATCTCGGCGGACGACTTAGTGTTGATCAACCTTAAAACTCCGCGCATTAAATCACCAATGCCGTATCGCTGCTGCGGAGCCAAAATAATTCCTGCATGAGACAAATTTTGCTCCAGCAGAGTTGCGTGTAATCGGTAAAAGTCTCTAGTGTTGAAACTAAAGATAACCCGACCATGTTCTCTTGCCAAATCTAGCTGCTCTTCATCGGATCGATGTAGCATTCCAACATCAGCAACCGTCAGTACATCCACATTACGCGATCTCAAGGCTTGTAAAAAGTCTTCATCCATTGAGTCTTCGTCAATGTACAGTAGTATTTTACTCATCTGCAAACCTGTTAAGCTTTGTTTTTGTGTAAGGTCGCCAGTCTCCAGTATTCAGCATCTTCCTCTGCTAAATCTGCCTCAATTTCATCACGATTAGCATGATAGTAAGCCAAAGCCGCATAAACTTGAGCAAGGCTCAGATGACTCATCCGACGGGCAATCTCTTCGGCTGCTGCGCCTTGTTTGTAAATAACTACTACTCTAGCAACAGAAGTTCTAGTCCCCGCAATCATTGGACGACTGCTAATCTCGGCAGAACGAGTTACTAATGTACCGATGTCAGTTGCAGTTGGCATAATTTGCAAAGTCCTCAGCTATAGTTCAGTCGTTTCTAGTTTATCATTTTATTTTTCGGATCAACTGGGTTTTTGGGATTATTCGCGATCGATTAAATTCCTCAAGCCAACAATTCACTAACTGCCATACTAAAACCTGCAAGTATAGTTTGAGTGTTAACTACTTCATCGGCATTAAACAAACGCCAGCCTTGGCCTGCATTCACAAATACTAATCTCGCTTCAGGAAATAGCAGCCAGATTTCCTGACAGCCTGACTCCAAATATTCTTGAGCTTTAGCAAACAATTCCTCGGCGCTGTCTTCCGGCGAAGCAACTTCCGCAATTAGGGGAAAACTTTGGGAAAATGCTGTAAAATTGCCTGATGGTGGCAGCAGTTCGGGAGTGATGTAAGCGACATCGGGACGGCGGCCCTGTTTAGCTGTTCGGCAAAGTGTTTCGGTAAGAACTTCTCCTCCCTGTCCGCTGGAGTCTTTGTGAATTCCCCAGTAACGGGCTAATTTAGATTGAGCCAAACCGTGTTTAAATGTCATGCCTGTTTTCTCCACTAAGTTACCGTCAACCCACTCCATTCTCTCCGGCGGCTTGACGAGAAATTCTTCCAAAGATATAATATTTTGGGGTTGTGTTTCAGTAAAATTTTCGGAGTTTTTTTGAGACATTTTTGATAAAATTAAAGTAGTTGTCATCGTGATTGCCTCGCTTTAGTCAAACATTCAAATCAATACTTTTACTCAACACATACTCTATTGCAATGATACTCTCAAACCGTTTTTCTGAAGCCCTTATCTATGCAGCCGAATTGCACGCAACTCAAATCCGCAAAGGTTCCGGCGTTCCGTATATTGCTCATTTGTTAGGTACTGCTAGTATAGCTTTAGAGTATGGGGCTTCGGAAGATGAGGCGATCGCAGCTTTGCTTCACGATGCGATCGAAGATCAGGGCGGGCCCACCACTCGCGAAGCCATCCGCCGTCGGTTTGGCGATACCGTCACAGCGATTGTAGACGGCTGTACCGACAGCGACGAGACACCGAAACCCCCTTGGCGCGATCGCAAACAAGCTTATATCGATCGCCTTCTCACAGCTTCAGGTTCGGTCAGATTAGTCTCGGCGGCTGATAAACTTTATAATGTGCGATCGATCCTCAAAGATTCCCGTCAATTGGGCGACTCGGTTTGGGAACGCTTTAAAGGCGGCAAAGACGGTTCTCTCTGGTACTATCGTTCTTTGGTACAAGCATTCCGCAAAGCTGAATCAACGCCTCTAGTTGAAGAATTAGACCGCACAGTTTTAGAATTAGAACAGTTTTCTGAAGGCAGAAGGTAAAAAACACTAATTACCAATTACCAATTACCAATTTACAAATGGCAAATGTTCGCTTAGAAAATATTACCAGACGCTACCAAAACGTCACCGCGATCGAAAACATCAGTTTCAAAATCCCGGATGGGGAATTTTGGGTATTAGTCGGGCCTTCCGGCTGCGGAAAGTCTACAATTATGCGGACAATTGCAGGTTTGGAAACCGCAACTTCTGGTAATCTTTATATTGGAGATCATTTAGTTAACAACATTCCGGCGAGACAGCGGGATGTGGCAATGGTGTTTCAAAATTACGCGCTTTATCCGCACATGACTGTCGCAGAAAATTTGGCTTTTGGATTGCGGATGCGGAATGTTGACTCGACTAAAATTCAAGAACGAGTTGAAACTGTAGCCCGATCGCTCTCGATCGACCACCTGCTCAAACGTAAGCCCAAACAGCTATCAGGCGGACAACAGCAGCGGGTAGCACTCGGAAGGGCGATCGCCCGCGAACCCAAAGTTTTCCTACTAGATGAACCACTTTCCAACCTCGATGCTCAACTGCGAGACGACACTAGGGCCGAACTAAAACAACTGCATCAACGACTAGGAATTACCACAGTTTATGTCACCCACGATCAAGTGGAAGCGATGACTTTAGCTGATAAGATTGTTGTCTTAAATGGGGGGAAAATTCAGCAAATTGGAGACCCGCAAAGCATTTATGCTAAACCTGCTAACCGGATGGTTGCGACTTTTTTAGGCAATCCGGCTATGAACATTTTGCCCGCCATTTATGCTAACGAATCTTTTCAGGTAGGAAGTCAATCTTTATCCTGTCCGCCATCGCTTCAAAAAAGATTGCAACCCAGCGAAGGACAAGCATTTGATTTGGGCATTCGTCCAGAAAATATAGAAATTTTTACGTCTCAAACAGCAGCAGATGATGATTTTAAAACTGATGTTTGGGCGTTAGAAAAAGTACCTCTTGATGTGGAGGTAAAGGTAGTGGAACCTCTGGGGAGAGAAATTTTAATCCGGGCGAGTTTGCCTGCGTTGAGCGCTGAAACTACTGTACAGTTACAAGTACCGGCGGGTGTTCGTTTGCGTCCGGGCGATCGACTGACGGTACAGCTTGACTTCGATCGGCTATTTATATTTGACCCATCCACCGGAGAGGTGCTGTATCCTTAATTTGAAGCCCCCAGATCGATCGCTCGTTACAAAACTTTACACTTGACATTTCTCAATTCGCGAAGTAATGATACAATAAGCATTGCTCGAAAAAAAAGCATCCCCCGAAAGGCTGATTTTTCTGGAAGCGGGGCGATCGCGATCGACAACTTCGCATCTTCACGCCCAGAAGTGGCAAGCCCGCCAGCTCTTGGCAACTCGCGAACCAAAAACTCCGAAAAACGTTCTAGCGGCATTTTTTAGATGAATCCCGACAACCTGCCTCAAATGCTGCAAACAGGATTTCACCTAACTTTAGGTGCAACTTCCTTTTTAATTGAGACATTGCAAGATCCCGTGAAGCGAGAAGCAAATCTGGACAAACTTCGACAGCCAGATTTGAGTCTACTCGCGGATGAGTTGCTGGAAAAAGGAGAAATGACCGATCGAGAAGCGCGGAATTTTGTCGATACAATTTTCTCTCAACCGGGCGTGAGGGAGAATGCAGACAGCGACGCATCCGTCTCGCATCGGCAATCGGATACAGCAACTGACACTCCTCCCGACTCGGTTGTACAACCAGACGTAAAAGATATTCAAGAATTAACTGCACAGATGGCAGCGCTGAGGGCCGAATTGGAAAATTTGCGCTCCGAAAATTCCCAGGATTAAAGAGTAGATCATCTTTAATACAGCCGGAGTTTAGTTGCAACTTACTTGCAAAATTATTTAACAGAACAAAACTTTAGTCATTGTCCCAGTTTTCAGAACCGATCAGGTCGGCGATGCGATCGCGCAGCAAAAAGTCACATTTTTCGAGTTCTCCCTCGACACAAGCCCATTCTCGAGGCGGGATGAACTGACACAAGGTGTAGATAGGCTGTTGTCGGCTCAGGATGCCCTCATGTACGAGGTGGCGTGCTTCATCTTGAATCACATCTAAAGAGTAGCGAAGTTTGTGAATAGTGGAGTGAATCATAATGCGCCCTCAAGGTTTTACTAAAAAAAATTATGGCCCTGTTAATAATATAATCCAAACTTCTCAATATGTAAGTTATTTTTTTCTGTATACAGAGATACTATTTACTGGTCAATTTTAAAAAAGTTATAAGAATGATGAGTAAGCGATCGCATCTTTCTTTCGATGTTGAGACGCCGTACATTTTTTAGGCTAACAGGCACAGATGCTGCAAAGCTCTATTCAGGACTTAGGAGTCCGCGCCCGATTCCCGGTTTCTGGATGCTGCGCAGCTAAAAGCAAAATTTTTGGCTAGAAACCGGGTTGATCAATTTAAGTCCTGACTAAGCAAAGGAAAGATTCAGGAGTCCAAAAGCTCAAGCATTGCCCGTTTCGTTAATGCCGAACAGCAATTCTAAAGCGAGAGATTGCGCTATCGGCATCTGCCCGAAACAAAATACATAAGGAATACTCGGAGGCAAGTGCGGCAAAAATTGCTCTAAAACGTAGGGACTGCCGTAAATTAACACAGCTTGCAGTTCTCCCGTCCTTAATAATTTCTTAAACCAATCTTGGGCTGCTTCGGTCAAACCAGCACTGCCTCGAAAGCAATTACCGCGAATGAAAATTTGCAGCAGTGTCGGAGAAAAATGCTCTGCACCTGTATTATCAACGATCGCGCCTGTGCGATCGTCAATTAGTTGCAATTCGTAACCCAACTTTTCGGGCCGGGCGATCGCCGGAGTGTGTTTGCCCAAAAACTCGCAACCCAAAACATCATCTACAATAATCAAATTCCGCAAAACCTGGTTTTCTGAGGGCTTTTTCGCGACTAAAGGTAGATTTCCCCCAAATTTCAAAGAATCTCGCAAAATATCGACAGCCGTTGCCCTTGCTTCTGGATTTGCTAGCAAACTTAAGTCGATCGAGTCGATCGACATTGAATCTGCTGCTTTTTCCTTTTCCTTGATTAACAAACCCACCTTAATTTTCGCTTCCCAGATTCGTTTGACAGATTCCTTGATTTGTAATATGGGAATCCGCCCTTGAGTCACAGCTTCGCAGACAGCCAGAATCGCCGCTTCCGGGTCAAGTGGCATCAGCAAAACATCAGCCCCAGCCTCAGCAGCCAAAACAGCAGCTTCATTAACACCATACTTATTGGCGATCGCACCCATCACCAAAGCATCCGTCACGATCAAACCATCAAACCCCAACTCTTCCCGCAGCTTCCCAATCAAAATTTTGCGAGAAAGAGTAGCAGGAAACTCGGCATCCCAAGCCGGAATCAGTAAGTGGGCGCTCATCACAGCATCGACCCCAGCGGCGATCGCCTCAACAAAAGGCGGCAACTCAACAGCAGCCAATCTCGCTGGCGAATGCGGCAAAACCGGCAATTCCAAGTGAGAATCAACCGCCGTATCTCCATGACCGGGAAAATGCTTAGCTGTAGTCAAAACCGGGTGCCCAAGAGCGCCGCGAATAAAAGCACTTGCCAATTTGCCGACAATTTCCGATGTCTCGCCAAAAGCGCGGACGTTAATCACGGGATTGTCGGGATTGTTGTTAACATCGACGACTGGTGCGAGAATCCAATTTAGACCGATCGCCCTAGCTTCGATCGCAGTCACAGATCCCATTTGTTCAGCATATCGATCGGCTTTACCTGCATCATGCGTCGCGATTTCAGCCATAGCCATCGGTGGCCCGAACCAAGTCGCCCCGGCGAACCGCTGGCCGACACCTTCCTCAATATCAGCCGCCAGCAGTAGCGGAAATTTGGCCCAAGACTGCAATTGGTGCGATCGCACCGCCAACTCAGCAGCACTTCCCCCCACCAAAATCACACCGCCCACGCCCAACTTTTCCAGATAATAGCGGAGTTTGTCGGCCGTTGGTTCCCAGGCCCGATAGCGAATTTGGTGGTCGAACAAGTAGCCTGAAGCGCGCACTACAAACATCTGGGCTACCAGTTCGGGTAAGGAAAGATTGTCAATCATGGGTAATTTGGAATTGTTGACTGTTGACTGTTGACTGTTGACTGTTGACTGTTGATTGCCTTCAGATACTAATTAATCCTCGTCTGCTTCATCATCATCATTGGTCAATTTTTCGCCATCACCCGTCAATTCTTCGTCATCAAACATACCTGGTTTGCGATCGATAGAAAGCTGATTTAACAGTGTCAGCATTTTATCACCGCGTTCCAAAGAACGGTCTTCGAGAAATATCACTTCCGGCGTGCGGCGCAGTTGCACCCGTTGGCCCAACTGGTTACGGACATAGCTAGTTGCTGATTTCAAACCCTCCATAGTCTCGGCTTTCGCCTCATCAGTACCGTAGATACTGACAAAAACCTTTGTATGCTGAAGGTCTCCCGAAACAATTACATCGGTAACGCTAACCATACCCGCACCTACGCGATCGTCCTTGATTCCATTCAGCAACATCAGGCTGACTTCCCGCTTAATCATTGAAGCTACACGCTCAATGCGACGATTTGTAGCCATATCAACTATCCCCTACTTTCAGATCAGCCATTTTCTATCAATTATTAGTGTGACACAAAGCTGTAGGGGGAAGTTCTGCCAAAGTGCGCCACAATGAATTTTGGCGACGCTAGCCGTGCCACGATCGCCAATAAAAGCATAAAAACTATGGAAAAAGAATTTACAATCGGTCAAAAAGTCCGAGTTGTGGCGATGCCGCCTTTCGTCAAAACTGCCGAACCGATGCCGATGCTGCGGCCTGCGAATGTAATTGCGATCGGCGCTGAGGGTATTGTACTCGATCGGCGTCCCGGCAATTATTGGGGCATTCGCTTTGAAAAAGGTGCTTTTCTCTTAGACAGTCAGTACATCGAAGCTGCTATTGACAGTTGACAGTTGACAGTTGACAGTTGGCAGTTGGCAGTTGGCAGTTGGCAGTTGGCAGTTGGCAGTTGGCAGTTGGGCAATTCTCCCTCTTCCCTCTTCCTTCTTCCTTCTTCCTTTTTCCTTCTTCCCTCTTCCTTCGGTCAACTGTCAACTCTTCAACAAGCTAACTTGCCCTTAAAAGCCAAAGAATCAACCGAAAATTCTCCCAAAACTTCCTCTGCAATAGGAGAGCATAAATTACAACGTTGAGGCTTTCCCAAAAAATAACCTTGAGCGTAATCTACCCCAAGCTCCTTAAGTTTATCCATAACTGCTTGACTTTCTACATACTCGGCAATAGTTTTAATTCCCATGACGTGAGCAATTTTAGTTATAGCTTCCACCATGACAATATCAATAGGATTCTCTGCCAGATGCTTAATAAAATTGCCATCTATTTTGATATAATCAACAGGCAAGTTTTTCAAGTAAGCAAAAGAAGACATCCCGCTGCCGAAGTCGTCTAAGGCAAACTGGCAGCCGAGTTCCTTGAGTTTCCAAATTAAGCTGGCTGCTTTGCTGAGATTCGCGATCGCCACGGTTTCGGTAATTTCAAAACAAATTATTTCTGGCGGTATTTGATAGATAGAAAACTGCTCTTGAATAAAGTCGATGAATTTTTCTTCGTTAATGCTATCCCCAGAAAGGTTGATTGAATAAAGGCTGCGATATTTGTCAAATGAAGATTGTGAATTAGACAAGGAGCAGCAAGTAGGCAAGGTTACTATTTTATCGCTTTCTTCTCCGGGGTTTTGGACTAAGAGATTTGCCGTGAAAGTTTGAGATAAATTGCTAAATAAAGTGCGAATTACCCAGCGATCGATCGCGTGCATCAAGTTGTAGCGTTCAGCCGCGGGGATAAATGCCATCGGCGACACCAACTGACCGTTTGCAAGCTGGAGGCGGAGCAGGATTTCGCCGTGGGTGCCGGTAGTGGGAGAGTTGAGCAAATGTACGATCGGCTGAAAATACAAACGAAAGCGATTCTCTTCTAAAGCTTGATTAATTTGTACTACCCACTGAGTTTCGTCGCGCTGTTTGATTAATTCTCGATCGCCCGCTTGATAAACCTGCACCCGATTGCGGCCTTTATTTTTAGCAGCATAGCAGGCAATATCGGCCGCGCTCAACACCCCAGATGTCGATGCTGTTTTGGGATTAATTGCCACCAAACCGATACTAACGCCGATCGAAAAAGTTTTGTCCTGCCACCCAAACCGGAATTCCTGAATGCTTTCTAGCAGCAATTTTGCAACCTCTAAGCCCTTTTCAGGTAGACACTGGTACAGGAGTACGGCAAATTCATCACCGCCCAGACGCGCTAAAATATCGGTTTTGCGGATATTGCTTTTAAATAGCAGGCTGACTTGGCGCAGCAGTTCGTCCCCTGCAATGTGACCGTTCGTGTCGTTAACTATTTTGAAGCGATCGAGATCCAGGTAAAGTAAAACGTGTTCTTGGCCGTAACCTTGAGCGCTGTGTAGGGCGTGTTCTAGCTGGTACTCAAATTCACGGCGGTTGACCAATTGCGTCAGGGGGTCGTGAGTTGCCTGCCAGGTGAGTTGCCGAGCTTGAGTTCGCACTTGGGTGACATCTCGGAACACAACGACTGCCCCGACAATTGTGCCGTTGCTGGCGTGGATGGGGGCAACGCAGTGGTCGATCGCAAATTCGCGATTGTGGCGGGCAATCAGTAAACTGTTGTGTCCTTGGTCAACAATTCGACCTTCGTACAAAGCGATTTGGGCGATATTTTCGATCGGTATCCGGGTAGTTTCGTCAACTATTCTCAGCACACTGGCGAGGGGCAAACCTTTAGCTTCCGAGGTTGACCAACCCGTGAGTTTTTCGGCAACTGGATTGAGGGTAGAAATACAGCCGTCGCTGTCAGTAGTGATGACTGCATCGCCGATCGATTGTAGAGTAACCTGAGCGAGTTCTTTTTCATCAAAAAAGGCTTGTTCCATGCGCTTGCGATCGCTAATATCCCGCTGCACAGACACCCAGTGCGTGAGGTTCCCGAACTCGTCAGCAACAGGGACGCTGTTGAGTTCCACCCAATAAGTTGAACCGTCTTTGCGGTAGTTGATCAATTCCAGGCGCAAGGGTGTTCGGCGAGAGAAAGCGCGGCGAATTTTGGCAACTTGAGCCGCGTTGCTTTCCGGGCCGCGCAAGCAACTGGGGGTTTGTCCGATGATTTCTGCGGGTAGGTAGCCCGTCATTTGGGTAAAAGCTTCGTTGGCGTAGATGATGCTGGGATCAGAGATCTCGCTGTCTCCGGCATCCATAATTACGATCGCATCGTTAGCGTTAACTACGGCAGATTCTAGCAATTGCAGCCGCACCTCTGCCTGCTTGCGGGTAGAAATTTCGCTTTCTAGTCGGGTGTTAGTCAAGCTGAGGGATGCGATCGCCCTTTGCAATTCCCTAGTCTGTTCTTGGACGTTTGCGTGTAAAATGTCGATCGCCCCGGACATTTCCATCGGGTCAAGTACGCGCAGCAAACTGCTTTGAGTAACTATTCCCAACAGTTCTCCGCGTTCCCCGGTTACTACCAACCTGCGGACTAAACGCTGCTGCATTTCCTGATGAGCTACCCACAGCGAGTCTTCTGGCTTGAGACTAAATAAGGGGCTACTCATCACAGTTTGGGCGATCGTCTGCGACAAATCTATATCTAAAGCTTGAAATTCCACAATATCCCGTTCTGTGACTATACCTACTGGAATTGGGAACGGCAAATTCATCGATAATTCTGTTGATGCTGTAATTACGACGCAGCTAACGCGGTGCTGCGCCATCAACTCAGCTAAACTCAGAACAGACGCTGAGCGAGGCGCTTGAATGACTTCTGCGGTCATTACTTCTTTGACGCTGTGCATTTTTAAGATATTTGCCGGTTGCACCATTGCTAGGCGAATGCTTTCCGGGGTAATTACTCCTAGGAGTTGACCGCTGCGATCCAATACTGGCAGGTGGTGAATTCTGTGTTGGCTGAGCAGAATTAGGGCGCTAAAAATGTCTCTATCTTCACCATTTGTCAGCGTTGCCGTCGGCTGTCGCATAACTTCTGCGATCGTAACATTTTTTAATTTTTTGCCCGATGCAATCAAATCGACGAGATCCCTCTCGGTGAAAATTCCTTGCAATTGAGAATTTTGAGCAGATTGCGGGTCTGATTTTTCGATAGATGATTCCACAACAAAGACGCAGATACCTCTAGCATCTCTAACTGGGCTTGAGGTTACCGGATTTGCGATTTCTGTTAGTTGTTGGTAGATATCGGTTGGTGAAATGTCTGGGTTGAGAGGGCAACTTCCGCGCCGTTGGCCCATCAGGGTAATTACTTCTGCTAGTGGGGTATCGGGCGCAACTGTCAAGGGGGAGCAATCAATTACTTGATCTAAAGTCGGCAGATACTTGGAGGAATCATTTTTGAGCATATTGAATTGATTTTTGCGATCGCGCTGACTCTGCGAAATTCCCAAAAAGCGCTGCTTTCCAAGCAATATGTGGATTTTTACAGCGCTGCTGAGACATAATTAAAATTTATTGTTAAAAATGCACCCGATCTTTGGTTGGGGATCTGGCCAGTGACGGCTCTCGCTCTACCTATAAAGTTATAAGCCGATCTTTATTTTAAGTTAAATTTTCGGTCTCGTGACACTTTTATTAAAAATAGTGTATTCGTTTTGAATTTTTTGCGATCGAGCTACCTGCTAAAACTATCGATCGCGTTGTCAATTAGATCCTTCTTTAGAAAGACACATCGGCGGGCAATTTTAGCTAATATAGAAGATGTTACTACAAAAAAGCACTGTCTTAAACTTTGGCATTGTTAAGTTTTGCGACATTAAATTTTGCGAGCTTTTGGAAACCATCTGTGCGGTGTCAGGGGCAATCGATATCACAGTAGAGATGTGATATCGATTGCAAGCTAGGAAAACAACCGTGGTAAAATTGTAGATATAAACAGTAGAACTTAAACACATAATAGGCAGAGGAAAAAAATATGAAACGCCATCTATTAACAGCTACTCTTTTAATTGCTCCTTTACTGTTCGCAGGCCCGGCTCGTGCCGAAAATCCGGCTCAAGTCAAGCAGTTACTCTCAACCGGGCAATGTTTTCAGTGCGACTTGTCTGGAGCAGATTTGACCGGGGCTCATTTAATTGGTGCAGATTTGAGAGAAGCAAATTTGAAAGGTGCCAACCTCTATCGCGCTAACCTCGAAGGTGCTGACTTGACGGGGGCTAACTTGACTGGTGCTAACTTAACGGCAGTTTTCCTGACTAACGCCAGTTTAAATGACGCAGACCTCGATCGGGCAAATCTGACCGCCGCCATCATCAACACCGTTGACGTATCCGGCGCATCAATGGAAGATATGACCATTACTGATGCCAAAATCTACAATACCCAAATCGGTGTCGGCGGCAGCTACGACCAGTAAACTCTTTTTAAAGAATGCAAAGCACCCTTTTTCAGTTAAAAAACCCGGTTTCTCCCCAGAAACCGGGTTTTTAATTGATACGTCGTATTTGGACTCAGATGCTATAGCAACCGCCAAGGCGGTTATGGCATAAACTATAAGTAGTCCCAATTACTCGTGTGCGATCGTATAACTATCGATTGCAAATTTCTCGGCAACCGCTGACCGCAAACGTTAGACAGCAAAAATACTTGGGAAGTGTAGCATGAATTTACAACACCTAAAGTGGACGAAAAACATTAAACCCAAGGGGGATGAACCTTGGGCATATGAACAATTTGGAGTGGATAGTCTCTTTAAGCTAGCTTGGAGAGATGGTGAATCAAATGCCAGCAAACCTCAACGAGAAGACCTAATTTTATTGAGGCAGAAGGGTTTCGTAACTCATCTAGTTAAAGTTCTTGATTACAAGCCAGAACGTGAAACTGGTCAAGGCGAATTTGATATTTATCGAATCGTAGAGGTACTTTGGGTCATTTCCTGGAATGATCCGTCTGTCTTGGCAAAAGCGGATGAAGTTTTCGGATATTCAGAAGTTCTCAATTATCAAGGTGGCAATGTGATGAAGTTAGAAAACATTATTCTCAGGCACTGGGAAAGTAAGGGTGGACTTGAAGCCTTTCGGAACCATGTGCTTCATCAACTGAATATAGCCTGAATGCTGCTAACCGACACTAGCAATAATCTGTCCAATATCTTTAGGAGTTGCACCTGTTGCCAACATTGCTCGAACTTCAAGAACTCACCGATCAGCCGATCGTGATCACTCAAGATGGTGTTCCCGTTATGGCGGCAATCAGCTACAACTATTTAACTGAACTCCTCGAAACCTTGGATATTCTCACCGATATTGAATTCGTTACCAAACTTCGCCAAAGCATCACCCAAGCAGATGAAGGCAAAACTGTTTACTGGGAAAATGCTAAAGCCAAACTGGGACTATGAAATGCGAAGCAAATTCAATCGAAACCGTCAAGCGTTATATTGATGCACGAAGAGATTAGGCAGGATAAATCCTGCAACGCCCTTTCATCCCTGGACTAAAGTCACAGGGTTTTCAGGGTATTCTTTATAAGTCCTGAGTTAGAAATGGGGCAACCTGTGTTACCACATTTCTCCTAGAACCCTAAATCCACAGCAATTCGGTGCGCGCACGCAAATCCAGAAAACGCCACCGCATTTAAACCCTGTCCCGGAAACGTACTATCGCCCACACAATACAAACCAGGCATAGAAGTTCGATTAAACGGCATTCCCAACAAACCCATTAACTTCTGCCGGGGAATCGGCCCATAAGTTCCGTCTTCGCGGCCCAAAAAGCGGCGGTGAGAACGCGCCGTCCCCACTTCCATATAATCCAAACCAGCATCTAAACCGGGGAAAATTGTTTCTAATCTGTCAATAATTCTCCCGGCGGCCTGTTCTTTTTTCTCTTCGTATTCCTGCGGCGAAAGTCCTTCCCACTCTTCCATCCAACTCGAAGTAAAAGCGTGAACGATGTGATATCCTGCCGGAGCTAAATCCGGGTCTAGCATGGTCGGAATTGACACCAAAACAGTGCCCTCCGGCGCTTCCATTTTATCCCAATCTTCTAACAAAATGTGGTGGCAGGCAGTACCGGCCGGGATGACGCTGGCTTCGACTCCCAAATGTAAACTCAAGAAGCTGGGGGCTTTTTGATAGCGCTGCTGCCATTTCTTCTCGCTAGCTGGCATTTCTTCAGCGGGCAGCAATTTCTCGAAAGTATCCCAGCGCGTGGCGTTAGAAACTATTCGCTTAGCGCGGTAAACTTCGCCGGTTACTAGCTCGACTCCGACAGCGTGACCGTTTTCTGTGATAATTTTTTTTGCTTTAGCTTTGTATTGAATTTTCCCGCCGCATTTTTCTAATCCTTCGACTAATTTTTGGGCAATTTGACCGACTCCGCCTTTGGGATAATTGATGCCGCCGTAATGTCTGTCGGAAAATACCATTCCGGCGTTAATCATCGGCGTCAAGTCTGCGGGTACTACAGACCAGTAGTAGCATTCCATGTCGATAAATTTCAGTAAAGTAGGGTCTTTTATGTAGCGCCGCGCAATGTCGCCAGTATTTTGAGGCAGATATTTTACTAATCCCAAACAGGCTAAAGGATTCTGAAAAAAGACTCGAACTAGATATCCGGGTTCTTCTAGGGATAGCAATTCCATCCCGTTGAGACAGTTGAAGACGCTCCAGCATTCGCCGTAAAATTTCTGGATTCCTGCGCGCTCGTGAGGGAATCTGTCAATTAATTCTTGCAAGTATTTGTCATAAGGCTGGGGAACTTCTAGATCCAAGCCGTTGGGTAAGTGATAGTGAAGCTGTACGGGGTCGGGAATTGTTTCTAGGGTGACGTTGACTGCTTTGAGGGCGCGGGTGAGGAGGTTTGTGGTGCCGCGCTGTCCGAATCCAAATATCATGGAGGCTCCGACATCAAATCTGTAGCCTTCTCGATCGAAATATCCAGCACTACCTCCGGGAATTGTGTAGCTTTCGAGCACTAAAACTTTGGCTTTCTTAGCGGCTAGCTGGGTGGCTGTCACGAGTCCGCCAATGCCGGAACCGATGACTATCACATCAAACTCTTGCTCTGTCGGGCCGGAGTTGGGAGAAAATAACTGGGATTGGGTAGGAGCTGACATTAGGTTAAAAATCTTAATATTTTTATAATTTTACAGTCGATCGCTCCAGAAGGAAGAAGTTCGGCAACGGATTATGTAACGGATTTCATTCAGTTGACAGTTGACAGTTGACAGTTGACAGATGAGTGCGACCTCTACCTAAAAGGAAGGGGATTGGAGTAATGAATAATTTTCTTTTAATTTCTCGCCTTTAAGGGTTCCGGCTTTAAACCAATTGTTTCTGGTAAGGAAGACCGAAGTTAGGCAACCGATAATTCCCTATGCCCTATGCCCCATGCCCCATGCCCTATGCCCCATGCCCCATGCCCCATGCCCGATGCTTCAAAAAGAAATGCTTAAAAAAAAATGCGAGAGCAGTCTACCATTGCCGACTGCCCTCGTCTGCCGATCCTTTGAGAGGAGAACACTAAAATGAATATAGCCTTGTTGCTAACTAATGTCAATACTATTGGCAAAATATTTCAATAAGCTGGTCTTGAGGTTGGCAAACCAAGGTAGTGATACCATTTGAGATTTGAGATTTTAGATGAAAAAATTGAAGATTGTGATAAGTTGCACAGAGCGATCGATCGCCCGTTCATGAAGTCCGCCCCTACGGGGGCTACGCCAACGAAGACGATCGCACCGCAGACTATTCCTCAAACCTAGCAATCTCCCCAATTTCCTCATGGCTCTGCAACTGCGCGTTTACGTTCCGCCCCATCCGTTAATCAAGCACTGGCTGGCTGTCGCCCGCGACGCCGCCACCCCATCGGTACTTTTTCGTTCTGCGATGACAGAATTGGGACGCTGGCTGGCTTACGAAGCAATTCGAGATTGGCTGCCGACAGTGGACACAACGGTGCAGACGCCGATGAGCGAATGTCCGGCGACTTTTATCAACCCGGAAGCTCCGTTAGTTGTGGTACCGATTTTGCGGGCGGGTTTGGCATTGCTGGAAGGAATTCAGACGGTGGTACCGCTGGCTTCGGTTTACCACCTCGGCATGGCGAGGAATGAGGAGACGCTGGAACCGACTTGTTATTTGAATAAATTGCCGGCGCAGTTTAACCCGGAAACGCGGGTGATCATTAGTGAGCCGATGCTGGCGACTGGTGGGACGATTGTGGCGACAATGCAGGAGTTGACTGCACGGGGAATTGACCCAAATTTGATTCGGATTATTTCTGTGGTGGCTGCTCCTCCGGCTTTGAAGAGGCTGAGTGCAGAGTACCCTAGTTTGATTATTTACACGGCAACGATCGACGAAATGGTCAATGAACAGGGTTTTATTGTACCTGGTTTGGGTGATGCGGGCGATCGAACTTACGGTACTTAACCAGTTTTGGTAAAAGCAGGCACATAGAAAGTTAAAATCAAAACTAGAAGTCAAAAATAAATATTTAGCACTCATTGCCCGTGAAACTTGATTCTTTACCGCCAAGCTTGTCTGCTTCTGACTCAGTAAACCCCAATTCCGATTTGCCACCACAGTTACAACTACAAAAACTCAAAGAGACTTCTGAGATTTGTGCTGCTTTAACCCCGGAGTCGGCTGAACTTTCAGTGAGTGCAAATCCTGATATTTGTCAGGAAGAAAAGGGACTGAAGCCGAAGCACTGGGCAATTTTTGCCTCGACTTTTGCCACTATTTTTTTGGCTGAAATTGGAGACAAAACTCAACTCGCGATTTTGCTGATGACGGCTGAATCTCGGAATCCTTGGATTGTGTTTGCGGGTGCGGGTTTGGCTTTGATTGCAACCAGTTTGTTGGGAGTTTTGCTGGGAAGGTGGCTGGCGACTCGAATTGATCCGAAAACTTTGGAGAAGGCTGCGGGAGTGATTTTGCTGGCGATTTCGGCGGTTTTGCTGTGGGAAGTATTGAGTTAAACGATTTGAGATTTGAGATTTGAGATTGAAGAATTGGAAATTACTCATTATGTGTGGGTAAGTCGAAAGAAACCCGGTTTCTGGCTGCATCTTTGGGTTAAACCGAAGATTTGGGAGAGAAACCGGGTTTCTGGGAGCCTGTGGGTAAGTTGCAAGAAACCGGGTTTCTGGCTACATCTCATGGTTAAACCAAGGATTTTGGAGAGAAACCGGGTTTCTGGGAGAGTGTGGGTAAGTCGGCAAAGTCAACCGGTGCGCAGTGCACACCCTACAGATACTCTTACTCTAGATTAACGAATAACTAAAAAAACATGGATTGGCAACTTCTAGGAATAACTTTTATTACAGTGTTTTTGTCAGAGTTGGGTGACAAAAGTCAATTAGCTGCTATCGCCCTTGGTAGCAGTTCTAACTCGCCCAGGGCTGTATTTTTCGGCACTGCGTCGGCGCTGTTGCTGGCTAGTTTAATCGGCGTTTTAGTTGGACAAGGTACGGCAGAGGTGTTACCGGAACGATTGGTAAAGACGATCGCGGCGATCGGATTTGCGGTGATGGGTTTGCGGTTGCTGTGGCCAAAATCTGATGAGGCGGAAGCTTCCGAGTAGGATTGATGATGGCTAAAATTCCCAAAAATTAACGGCGGGTGTGCATTCACGCCCGCCGCTAATTTTTGAGTTTTTTCTCAACTCAACCTCTAAGCATTGTGTCGGTTAAACTTGGTTTTGGTAGCACCAGCCGAGGAGAGTAGCGCCTACAGACAACTTGATGGCTTCTAAGACAAAATATCCTTGGTGCAGTAAATTCATGCCGGCGGGAACTTCTGCTGCGGAGTCGAACAGATTTAGCTGCATTCCCAGGGCGCTCATTTGAGGTGTGAGGTTGTAGGTGTCAATCAGGGCGATCGCCAGAAGTACCAATGATAATATGATTGCTGTGCGGCTGCGCTTGCCGAAATCGCCGAATAAATTGCTCAAAACCATTAAACCGGTTGCTATCACGCCCGAACAAATTAATTCAACGCGGTTGAATCCCCAAAACATTAAGTTTCCGGCTGTGACAAATTCGGGAGATGTCATCATGCCCGATACAAACAGGCTAGGCATAATTACTAGGTCGATAATCAGGCTACCGCTGAGCCAAAAAATTAAGGCTACCATGACAATTGCTTGCCAGCGAGGTCTGATTGATTCCACTCTTGATGTAATAGCTGTCATATATTTAGACCCTCATAAATTTTTTTCTGCCTTTCCTAGAGCTTAACTAACTTTTTCCTAAAATCGTGTTAAGTATTTTTAAATTAATGGTAACTTTTGTGTAACTGACTGAGAAGTATTGTTAAGCTGGCTGGCGATCGCCCGATCGAACAGTTTAAAAGTTCTGGCGATCGCATTATTTATGTCATTGCGAGGAACTAAGCAACCGCAAAGTCTATTTTTTATTAGTTCTATAAAATTGTAAAGTGCGTCAGCAGCGGATTGTGCGATCGATAATTAACGGCTCAAAGCTGACGCACCCTACCAACTAAAATCGTGTTAAGTATTTTTAAATTAATGGTAACTTTTGTGTAACTGACTGAGAAGTATTGTTAAGCTGGCTGG